>JAFUIY010000011.1 GCA_017473925.1 Clostridia bacterium
GACAATATCTCTTGTTTTGTGTTATACTATTCATGGTGATTGAGTCCTCTCTGTTTGATTTGTTTGTGGTGAACTTATTCTAACAGTTCTCAATCACTTTTTCTATTCTATTTTAGTCTCACATCTATTGTAACTCTACACGTATTTTTTTATTTTTTTTCATTCTGCTATTGAAATGTAATAAAAATTTAGTATAATATATAATGATTATATAAGAGGTGAAAATAAATGAATACTAAATATTCAGTATCGCTCGAAAAGATAATCAACAACAATGGATATGAAGTGCTGTATACACCAAAAGCACCGGCAGACATATATATATCATCAAAGGATATTATGCGTCCCGGTCTTATTCTTGCAGGTTATGAGGATTATTTTGACCCTGCCAGAATTCAGCTTATCGGTTTTACGGAAATAGGTTACCTTAACAGTCTTTCCGTTTCACAGCGTCAGCATTGTCTTGAAAAATATCTTTCAACAAAGCCAGCAGCAATTGTTATCACAAGAAATCTTGAACCTGTTGAAGGTCTTCTGAAAAAAGCTGAGGAATACGGTGTTCCCGTTCTCAGAACTGCTGACGACACATCAGCAAACATGGCAACACTCATTGCTTATCTCGGCGTTGAGCTTGCAGACAGAATTACCAGACACGGCGTTCTTGTTGAAGTTCTCGGTGAAGGTGTGCTCATTGTTGGTGACAGCGGTGTCGGTAAAAGTGAAACAGCTGTCGAGCTTATAAAAAGAGGACATCGTCTGATTGCTGATGATGCTGTTGAAATCAGAAAGGTTTCTTCAAAAACAGTTGTCGGTCAGGCTCCTGACAATATAAGGCACTTTATTGAAGTGAGAGGTGTCGGCATTATCAATGCCAGAAGACTTTTCGGTCTTGAATCCGTAAAGCTTTCGGAAAAGATAGATATGGTCATCCGTCTTGAGCCCTGGGATTCTGCAAAGGTTTATGACAGAATGGGCCTTGAAGAAAACTTTATCAACATTATGGGAATCAGAGTACCCGTTACAGTCGTTCCCGTTACTCCGGGCCGTAACCTTTCGGTTATCATTGAAACTGCAGCTATTGCAAACAGACAGAAGAAAATGGGTTATGTAGCTGCACAGGAACTCATGCAGAGCCTCGGAATGGATGGTTTTGAACCGATTAAACAGGAAATTGAAGTCTGGGATAACAACCATGACGAAACAGAATATATTTAATTTCAGGAGGAATTCAAAATGTACAGAATAGGTGTAGACCTCGGCGGAACAAATATCGTTTCAGCTGTTGTAGATGAAAACAACAAAATTATCGCAAGGGCAAAGGAAAAGACAAATGCTCCCCGTCCTGCAGAAGAAATTTTTGATGATATTGCAAAAACAGTTAAGGATGCTCTTTACTCAGCAGGTCTCACAATGGATGATATCGAATCAATCGGTGTGGGCACTCCCGGCTCGGTTAACAAGGCAAAGGGTCTTATTGAATTTGCAAACAATCTCGGTTTTGACAATGTTCCTGCTTATGCTCTTCTTAAAGAAAGAACAGGCTGTAAGAATATTTACTTTGATAACGACGCTAACTGTGCTGCTCTCGGCGAGGCTGTTGCAGGCTGTGGTAAGGGTGCAAAGGATTTCGTTGCAATCACTCTCGGTACAGGTGTCGGCAGCGGTATTGTTGTTGGCGGCAAGCTTGTTACAGGCGTTAACTATGCTGCCGGCGAAATGGGTCATATGGTTATCGTTTATGACGGTGAACAGTGCAACTGCGGCAGAAAAGGCTGTTGGGAGCGTTATTCCTCGGCTACAGCACTTATCCGTCAGACAAAGGATGCAATGATTAAAGATCCTTTTACAAAAATGTGGGATCTCGTTGACGGAGACATCAGAAAGGTTGACGGCAGAACTGCATTTGACGGTATGAGAGCAGAAGATGACACTGCAAAAAAGGTTGTTGCAAATTACATGGGATACCTCGCATGCGGTATGTCAAATATCATCAACACTTTCCAGCCTGAGGTTCTTTGTGTCGGCGGCGGTGTCGGCAATGAAAAGGAAAACCTTCTCGGACCCGTAAGAAAAATGATAAATTCACAGAGATACAGCGTTCATGCAGAAAAACAGACAAAGATCTGCTGTGCTGAACTCGGAAATGATGCAGGCATTATCGGTGCTGCACTTCTGAGAGAATAATTTCTGAAGAAAAGAGCTTTTTATGACAGATTTAACTTTTTTTGCTGAAAGTTTAAAATCAGATAGTTGTGAAGTATTATTGAATTCGCCCATGAGCCGCCACACCTCCTTCAAGGTTGGCGGTTGTGCGGATATTGTTGCTGTACCTAAAACTGAAAAGGCACTTCACGATGTTATTTCAAAAGCAAAAGAGAATAATATTGATTTTATTGTAATCGGCAACGGAAGTAATTTACTTGTAAAAGACTGCGGTCTTAATTGTCTTGTAATAAAAACAACAGGAATGGATAATGCCATTGTTGTTGAAAACGATTCAATTAAATGTTCAGCAGGCACTTCCCTGACAAGATTATGTCTTGTTGCCTATGAAAATTCACTTACAGGACTTGAATTTGCATACGGAATTCCCGGTACCGTCGGAGGTGCTGTATTTATGAATGCCGGTGCTTACGGCGGTGAAATCAAAGATGTGCTCACCGGAGTTACCCATATTACTCCTGAAGGAAGTATTATCACTGAAGCTGCAGAAAATCTTTCACTGTCCTACAGACACAGTTTTTACAGTGACAATCCCGATTACATCATTTCAGGTGCCGAATTCAGACTTCAGAAAGGCAACAAAGAAGATATTAAAGCAAAAATGGATGACCTGATGGGCAGAAGAAAAGATAAACAGCCTCTTGAATATCCGAGTGCAGGAAGCACATTCAAGAGACCCGAGGGTCACTTTGCAGGTGCTCTTATTGAGCAATGCGGACTAAAGGGCTTCAATATCCGTGGTGCTGAAGTCAGCGAAAAGCACGCAGGCTTTGTTATCAACAAAGACAAGGCAGATGCTTCTGCGATATTTGAGCTTATGAAACACATTCAGGAAACAGTAAAAAAAGAAACAGGCGTCACTCTTGAGCCTGAAGTCAGAATTATACCGTGATATGTCATTTTCATCAGATGTAAAAAAAGAACTATGTACAATTGAACATTCTTCTGATTGCTGTCAGCGTGCTGAAGCTTACGGCATTCTTTATTATGGCAGAGCATTCGGAAAAGAAGAAATTAGCCTGACAACGGATTATGATTATGTTGCTGAACGGTATATCAGTGCAATCAGTTATCTTTCAACATATACTCCTGAAATGATTGTTTCAAAATCAGGTAAAATCACAATCAATGTTGACAGTTATGAAGCACGAATGGAAATTCTTAATGAGCTTGGTTATTCAGGTAATGAACGAACTATGCGTCTTCTCACAACAAACATTGAGAACGAATGCTGTTTCGGTGCATTTATCCGAGGCGTCTTTCTTGCATGCGGTATAATTACAGACCCTAAAATAGAATATCATCTTGAGTTTGATGTTGCATTCAGGACAAAAAGCCGTGACCTTATTGACATGTTTGAGGACTTCCCTGTTACGCCGAAACAATCTGACAGAAACGGAGTAAACATTATTTACTTCAAGGACAGCTCACAGATTGAAGATATTCTTACTGTTATGGATGCTCAGATGTCAGTAATGGAGCTTATCGGAGAAAAGATTCTCAAGGACGTCAGAAACAATGTCAACCGTAAGGTCAATTGCGACAGTGCGAATTTAAGAAAGACCGCACTTGCAGCAGCTACACAGACCGAAGCTATTGAAAAGCTGAAATCACAGGGAAAATTTGACGATTTACCTGCTGACATTAAAGAGCTTGCACAGCTCAGAATTGATAATCCGGAAATGACACTTGCCGAACTGGGAGCAAGTCTTTCAAAGCCACTCTCCCGTTCAGGAGTCAATCACAAATTAAAAAAGCTTACAGACATGACAAAATAAAAATCGGACGACACTTCACTGTTAAAGCTGTCGTCCGACTTTTTTAATTTACATAAAATTGCATTTCTGTAAAGAGATTATTGTATGTTCCGCCGGTGTCCTTTGGTAACGGCGATGTTTTTCTTATCTTCCGAGTTTTGAGAAGAATGCAAATATTTTATTGAACAAACGGACAATTGCACTGAGTATACGTTCAATTGCCTGATTGAATCTGTCTGCAATCGATATCTGTGTATCATCATGAATAATATTATCATCAGTCTGAGTTGTAAGATAGAATATACCGTCATAACCTTCAGATGACATTAAATACATTTCATTAAAGGATATCTGTGTATACTCACCGTTAACAAATGCATACATTGTAAAATCAACATTTTCAAATACAGTACCATCAACAGGTATATAATCTTCCGCATCAAATGAATAAACTGAAAAACCAACCGCTTCAAAATGATCAAAATGAAGCGTCAGGATGTTTTCATACATGAGCGAAAACATTGTTGTCACATCAAACAGATCATACAGGTCTGAAGACAATGAACCTTCAAAGTCAAGAATACCGTTACTGAATGAGTGTTTCAGCACATTTATATTTGCAAGCGAGGCTGTTCCGCTGATCAATGAACCTGCCTTATTGAACAGATTAAAAGAAGAATCAGATGAGAAAGCACCGTCAATATTCAGTTCATCTGCAAATGAAACAATACTTTTTATGTTACTGCTGTCAACAAAAGAATCTTTACCGATGACTATCATTGTTTCGGGTATAAAAATGAACTTGACAGTTGAAAAACCTGAAAAAACATTTTCTCCGACAGAAACAAAACCATTATTGAATACTATTGTCTCTGTTACAGAAGAATATTCATTCAGAAGCTCTTCATAATCACCGTCAATAATTGATGTGCCTGAGACTGTAAGTATTCCGTTAGAAAATGAAAGACTGCAATCAGGAGTATATGACGGTAATTCTGCACTGTTACCGCAGTCGTCACATATTTTATCGTCATCAGAATCTGCATGTCCTGATATTGTTTCAAGACAATAAATACATGTTGTTATATCAGCGCATTTTTCAGCAGCCTTGTGAAGCCCTGCATCTGCACACATGTCATAGTAGTTGTGCTGATGATATTCCCCGCTATAAGTCGGACAATCTGCAATATAACTCTCAGTTGTGGAACCTTTATATCCGTAAACAGTTGTTGTTGAATAATAAGAATTCCTGTTATAGGGGCATGTATTTTCATTATAAACGCAATCAGGAGAATAAACATATACGGTATATTCCGATTTGCCGTTGAATGCCATTGAACCGATTGATTCAACACCTTCAGGAATTATGATTACAGTTGCATAATGATCCTGGAATGCATTATTGCCGATTACTTTTATTGATGAAGGAAGATTGATTTCTTTGAGTCCGCAATCATCAAAAGCATTATTTCCGATCTCCTCAACACCCTCAGAAAGAACAAGAGTATCAAGATTGCACCCTGCAAAACAATTACTGCCGATTATTTTTACATTGGACGGAATTGTAACGGAAGTTAATCCATCGCAACTGAAAAACATGCTTGACGGGAGAGAATTAAGATTTTCTGAAATTTCGACTGATGTAATACTGTCACAACCTTCAAAAATACCTCTTCCGAGATAAGTTGCAGCATCAGGTATTTTTACTTTTCCGTGAAGAGAGGAACAAAGCATAAATGCATAGTCATCGATATAATTTGTATTATTATTAAAAGGAAATGTCTGAAGTTTTCCGCATGAAGTAAAAGCACGGAAGCCGATTTTAAGAACATTCATTCCGCCATCAAATGTCACTAAGGATGAACAGTTACTGAATGCGTAATTGTTGATATTTTCAACCGTCTGGACACCTGCAACGGATTCAAGACCTGTACAGCCATTGAACATTGAAACAGGAATTGACTTTATAGCGCAATCAAATACAACACTCTTAAGATTAATACAATCTCTGAAAACTTCCTTATCCCAATTATCAGGAGATGATGCAATTTCAACAGAAACAAGTGAACTTGCTGAAAAGGCATTATTTCCGACAGAAGTAAGTCCGGTACCGATAACAAGATTCTCAATTACACTTTCTTTGAAAGTATTAGCAGCAATTGATTGCACGGAATCAGGTATAACAAGTGTTTTTATATTTTTTATACCTGTAAAATCACCGTTCGCAATTACAGTCACACCTTCAGCAATACTGTATGTCTCTGCAGGTGAAGAGTAGGGATATTGAAGAAGAGTCTTAAAATCTGAAGTATACAGAGCACCTGCATCATCAGCAACATATTTATCGTTTCCGTCAGCAACAGTAATTTTCTCAAGAGCATAACATTTAAAAAATACACGGGTGGAAATACTGTTTACGGTAGAAGGAATCGTTATTGTTTCAAGTGATGAACAACCGAGAAAAGCCTGAAGACCGATCTTTTCCAGTCCCTCATTAAGCACGATTTTTTCAAGAGCAGTACAATCGGTAAATGCAGATGAGCCTATTTCTGTAAGTGAAGAAGGCAATATAACTTCTCTCAATGATGTACATCCGTCAAAAGCTGATGAACTGATTTTTTCAATTTCAGCCTTAAATTCAACGGAAGTAATATCAGTGCAATCACGGAATGCACCGTTACTGATTGAAACAACCTTATATTCTGATATGGTAGCAGGCACTATTACATTACCTGTCGCATCTGTATTTAACGATGAAATATTTGCAGTTTTTGCAGATTCATCAATCACTTCCCACTGAAATACAGCATCAACAACGATATCTTCAGCGTTGACCTGAACTGAAAATACTGACATAAAAATACTCAGAATAAAGATAACAAACACTACAGATCTTCTCATAGAATCACCTACTAAGAAATTATATATTTAATAATACCATTTAATTCACAGGTTTTCAACAATATGTTACAAAAAAATGAACTTCCCGAAAAAAAGGAAGTTCATTGATTATTATCTTTTCTTTTTACCGAAAAAGCCTTTTTTGTCATCGTTTTCACCGGGAGTATTGTTTGCTGAAAACGGTGATTTTCCTCCGAGCTCATTATTAAGCTCTTTGATGAGTTCCTTCTGTTTTTCGGTAAGTTTCTTAGGTACTTCAACAATAATTCTTACAAGCTGATCTCCCTTACCTCTGCCGTTGACATTGGGAATACCACGGTCTTTCAGCTTGAATACAGAACCGGGCTGAGTGCCTGCAGGAATTGAATATTTTACTTTGCCTTCCAGAGTCGGCACCATAAGCTCATCACCTAATGCTGCTTGTGCAAAGCTGATTGTAACATCACACCAGACATTATATCCGTCACGCTCAAAGAAAGGATGAGGTCTTACATTAACACCGATTCTCAGATCACCTGCAGGGCCTCCGTTTACACCCTTATTGCCAAGACCTCTGAGAGTAAATACCTGACCGTCATCTATACCTGCAGGGACATTGATATCCTGCTTTACAGTCCTTCTTATTCTTCCGTTACCTTTACATTTATTACAAGGATTAGGAATAACAGTACCCTTACCACGGCAACGGGGACATGCCTTTGATGACTGGATAACACCGAAAGGTGTTCTCTGCTGTGTCATAACCTGTCCTCTGCCGTTACAATCGGGACAAGTCTGTGTTGTTGTACCCTTTGAAGCACCTGAGCCGCTGCATTCATCACAGACTTCTATACGCTGTATATCAATTGTCTTTTTACAGCCCTTTGCTGCTTCTTCAAAGGAAATTGTGACACTTGTCTGGATATCACTGCCTCTCTGGGGAGCATTTGGATTGCTTCTCTGAGTACCGCCGCCGAAGCCTCCGCCAAAGAAAGAAGAAAAAATGTCTCCGAGGTCAAAATCCATTCCGCCAAAGCCGCCGCCGAAGCCACCCTGTCCTGCGCCGTAATTCGGGTCTACACCTGCATGGCCGAAACGGTCATACTTTGCCTTTTTGTCAGCATCAGACAGAACTTCATAAGCTTCATTAGCTTCCTTGAATTTAGCTTCTGCCTCTGCATCACCGGGATGAAGGTCGGGGTGATACATTTTTGCAGTCTTTCTGTAGGCTTTTTTTATTTCATCATCTGAGGCGTTTTTATCAACACCCAGAACTTCATAATAATCTCTTTTATCTGCCATAAAGATTCCTCTTATACAAGCACATCCCCGTCATAAGACGGGGTTATGCAGTTTAAATATTAATCAACATCTGTGAAAGGTGCTTCGTAATAGCCGTCTGCACCGGGAGCCTGACCACCCTGCTGACCGCCGAAGCCTGCCTGTGAAGGATCAAATCCCTGAGCACCGCCCTGTGCACCTGCAGCTTCCTGAGCAGCCTTATACATTTTTTCTGAGAGAGCATAGAAGTCTTTCTGAAGTTCTTCCTGTCTCTGCTTGATGAGATTTATATCCTGACCCTTGAGTGCTTCCTTAAGAGCATCAATCTTATCATTGATTGACTTCTTTTCATCTTCTGAGAACTTGTCACCGTTTTCGCTGATGATTTTCTCTGATTCAAATACCATCTGGTCTGCACCGTTTCTGATATCAACCTCTTCTTTTCTCTTCTTGTCTTCTTCTGCATACTGAGCAGCTTCATTTACAGCCTTGTCAATATCTTCCTTAGACATGTTTGTTGAAGATGTGATTGAAATTGACTGTTCCTTGCCAGTGCCGAGATCCTTTGCTGAAACATGAACAATACCGTTAGCGTCTATATCGAATGTAACCTCAATCTGAGGAACACCACGTCTTGCAGGCATGATACCGTCAAGGTGGAAATTACCGAGAGTCTTGTTATCTCTTGCGAATTCTCTTTCACCCTGAAGAACATGAACTTCTACTGATGTCTGATTATCAGCAGCTGTTGAGAAAATCTGACTCTTCTTTGTGGGAATAGTTGTGTTTCTTTCAATAATCTTTGTGCAGACACCGCCAAGAGTTTCGATACCGAGTGAAAGGGGTGTAACGTCAAGAAGAAGAAGTCCCTTTACTTCGCCGCCCATAACGCCTGCCTGAAGTGCAGCACCGATAGCAACACATTCATCGGGGTTGATACCCTTGAAGGGTTCTTTACCTGTGAATGACTTGATGGCTTCCTGAACAGCGGGAATTCTTGAAGAACCGCCGACCATGAGAACCTTGTCAATTTCAGCAACTCTGAGACCTGAGTCGGAAATAGCCTGACGTACGGGACCCATTGTAGCTTCAACGAGGTCAGCTGTGAGCTCATTGAACTTAGCTCTTGTTAGAGTCATTTCAAGATGCTTGGGGCCTGTTGCATCAGCTGTGATGAAGGGAAGGCTGATCTGAGATGTTGTAACACCTGAAAGCTCAATCTTAGCCTTTTCTGCAGCTTCCTTGAGTCTCTGCATAGCCATCTTGTCGCCTCTGAGGTCTACGCCCTGCTCCTTGACAAATTCTGCAACCATCCAGTCAATGATTCTCTGGTCAAAGTCGTCACCGCCGAGGTGGTTGTTACCTGCAGTTGCAAGAACTTCCTGAACGCCGTCACCCATTTCAATGATTGAAACGTCGAATGTGCCGCCGCCAAGGTCATAAACCATAACCTTCTGATCAGTTTCCTTATCAATACCGTAAGCAAGAGCTGCTGCTGTGGGCTCATTGATAATTCTCTTTACTTCAAGACCTGCAATTTTACCGGCATCCTTTGTAGCCTGTCTCTGTGAGTCTGTAAAGTATGCGGGAACAGTGATAACAGCTTCTGTAACAGTACCGCCGAGGTAGCTTTCAGCATCAGCCTTGAGCTTCTGAAGAATCATTGCTGAAATTTCCTGAGGAGTGAACTTTTTATCATTAAGCTTAACATGATAATCTGAACCCATCTGACGCTTGATTGAAGCAACAGTGGTGTCGGGAGTTGTGATTGCCTGTCTCTTTGCAACCTGACCGACCATTCTTTCACCTGTCTTGCCGAATGCAACAACAGAGGGAGTTGTTCTTGCACCTTCTGCATTAGCAATAACTACGGGCTCGCCGCCTTCGATAACTGCTACACATGAGTTTGTTGTACCAAGGTCAATACCTATAACTTTTGACATAATTAATAATCTCCTTTTATATACTAAAGTTTAATTTACAATAATCAGTTTGCAACCTTTACTGTTGCGGGACGGATGACTTTGTCACCGATCTTATAGCCCTTCATGAACACGTCGGCAATTACATTTTCGCCTAAACTTTCATCGTCAACATGCATTACGCCGTTGTGGAAGTTAGGGTCAAATTCCTCTCCGACTTCACCAAAGGCTTCAACACCGAGACCTTTAAGGATTTCCATGAACTGATTTACAGTCATTTCGATACCTTTTTTGTATCCGTCAAAATCAGAATCTGCATTGAATGCAGCTCTTTCAAAATTATCAACAACGGGAAGAATCTTTGAAAGAATATCTGTTTTTGTATATGAAACCCTCTGCTCGATATCCTTCTGAGTTCTCTTTCTGAAATTATCGTATTCAGCAAGTGTTCTCATGTATCTGTCATTGAGTGCTTCATAATCGGCTTTTATCTTTTCAAGCTCCTGAGAAGATTTGTCTTTCTTTGCCTTTTTTTCAGATTTTGCAGATTTTACTTCTGCATCCTGATTGACTTCTTTTTCATCAATCGCCATTTTTACACCTCATTCATCTATCATCTCGGACAGCACATTACCGACTGTCTCACTTATATACATTATATACGGTATAATCCGTGCATAATCCATTCTTACAGGTCCGATTACTCCGATAGAACCTACAAATTTTCCGCCGACAGCGTATTTTGAAGAAACAACACTAACATTTTCAAGTGCTCTGTTCATGCTTTCCTTGCCTATGGAAATGTTGAGTTCATTACCTTTATTAAGCAAAGAAACAAGCGAAGACGGATGCTTAAGACATTCATAAATGCCGTATACATCAGACTCAAGCTCTTTATAGTGCAGAAGACCTGACTGACCGTCTGTTATTACGGAACATTCTGATGCTTCACGGGCAAGCTCAGTGAGAACAATAAGAAGCGGTGTCATCACAAATGCCTTTTCACCGAGAGAAGCGGCAAGAGTCTGTATATCTGCAACAGTGAAGTCATCAGCTGCATGACCATTAAAATAAGCGGCTGCAATATTATAGAACAGCTCTGCAGTCTTTATATCAACTTCAGTATCACAACGGCAGATTCTGCTTTTTATAACACCTGTTGACATAAGAATGACTATGAGAACAGTTTTCATACTGACAGGTACAAGCTCAATGCGTTTGATAACTGCATGTCTGTCATATGGTGTAAGCGCAATTGCAGCACAGCCTGTCAGTTCAGATAACAGCTTAGCTGCTTCCGAAAGAATTTCATGAGGTTCTCCGTCTGAGTTATCAAAATGACTTTTAACGGCAAATCTGTCAGAATCACTCATTTCATAAGCATTCATCAGATTGTTGACATAAAAACGGAAACCCTTCTGAGACGGTATTCTGCCTGCTGAAGTATGGGGCTGCTCAAGAAAACCTATCTCCGACAATTCTGACATTTCATTTCTTATTGTTGCAGACGAAACCGAAAGGCTGTCACACAGGACTTTGGAACCGACCGGCTCTCCGGTCATGATGTACCTTTCCGTAACAGAAGCGAGTATTTTCTTTTTTCTTTCAGAAAGCTCCATAAACTCACCCTTATTGTTAGCACTCTTTGATGTTGAGTGCTAATCTACTAATAATATAATACTATTTTTTCCTTTTGTCAATAGATAATTCAAAAAAACAGCTTAAAAAAACATAAAAAACAGCAATCACCATATCAGAGTGCTAAAACAACAATAAATAAAGAACAGACTATGCAAAGCAATGCAAGTCTGTTCTGTTGCTATTTAATTATTTCCATTGTTTTTAACAGTTCAATTCTTGATTCTGCAATTTCAATCGTTCTTACGGGAGACACATTCTTCTTTTTACCAATTAATTTAAAAAGGTAAACAACCAATCTATATATCCACATAACAGGAAGAAGCAACGGTAAGTATTTTAAAACTGCAAACTTTGATTTCATTATCTTATATGAAGGAAATACGGTTTTCAGAACAGATTTATTTCCGTTGTCATTGACTGCAGATAAAACAAGGGATGCACTGTGTACTCTGTCCTCCGAGCTTTTTCCGAACACACCTGCAGAAAGCAAATCGGCAAGAAAATCATCAGGACAAAGAACAGACGGATTGCTTTTATAATCAAATCCGTCAAAAGCATAACCGAAATATTTTTCAATCAGAAGAAATACATTACATGCAAAAGTGAATGCATTCATTTCGGAAAGCATTATTTTGCTTCTGTCATAATCGATATCTGAACCATATTTTTTTACATACAATAATATATCAATAACCTGTCTTATGCCAAAACCACTGCCGACAAAATGCTTGAATGCATGATAAATCAGATACACAAAATGGTCAGTATGAGAAAGGGTTCTGAATCCGTCAACAGAAACATCTCTGTCAAAGAAGCCGGCAAAGGTTCTTTCGGCAGTTTCTTTAATCCACCCATCTCCTTCTCCGAGACTTGTAGACACTTCAATATACAGTCCCGTTGATTCATCCAGATAATTATCTCCTTTACAGGAAAAGCCCTCAGATAACAGAAAATCATGCAGAAGGCTTCGATCTTTTTCTTTAACAACAATATCAAAATCAGAGCTTAATCTGTAATCGGGGTTAGGATAAGCTGATGAACATATAATACCTTTCAGAACAATTACTTCAATAGATTTTTCAATAATTTTATTATACAAATGTGAAAAATGAGTATTTTTCATCATCTGATAAAAAACAGAGTTTTTTGCTTTCGTTTTATACATCAGAATATCCTCTGATGCTTCTTCTGTAACAACATAAATCATCGGCAGAACATTATGCATTTCAGCAAGAGAAAATACCCGACCGACATCAAAATGATATCCGTCAGGTAATTTTTCATTATTAATATGTGTTTTCAATAAAAACAAAAAGCTGTTTTCATAATCATTCACAATATCACCCGTCAGAGAATAGAAATACAATCCGTATCAGTTACCATATATGCCTTGTTACAAACCTCAAAGACACTTGATCTGTGTGTTGTAAAAATACATATTTTATTCCTGCCCCATTCGGCGAGATTCTCAAGCACCTGATGTTCAGTATCAATATCAAGTGCAGATGTTGCTTCATCAAAAAGCACAATCGGTGCATCTCTGAGAAGAGCTCTTGCAATAGAAAGTCTTTGCATCTGCCCTTCAGAAAAGCCTGTACCGCCGTCACCGACATGGCAATAGATGCCGTTTTTTTCTTTAATAACAAAATCGTAGGCACAGGCTGTTTTCAGAGCCTGCTCAATCTCGGTATCAGTTGCATCGGGCTTTACCATACGCATGTTTGCAGCGAGTGTATCCCCGAACATCGTGTTTTTCTGCGGAACATATGAAAAGAATTTTCTTGTAGAGGGTCCGAGTTCAATTTTCTCATTCTTATCCCTACTCTGTATTGAGCAATTACCCTCAGATGGCTTGATAAGGGAAAGAAACAGTCGGAGCATTGTGGTCTTTCCTTCACCGGATGCACCGGTCAGTGCAACAAAATCACCTGTCTCACATTCAAAGCTGATTGAATTAAGTGCATCATCAGTTTCTTCCTTATATCTGAATGAAACATTATCAAAGCTCAGACTTATCGGAAGATTTTTATATTTATCGAAGAACTGCTCTGTTTCAGGATTTTCGAGTTCATCATCCATAGGCAGGTTTCTGATTTCTGTTATACGTTCCGATGCTGCAACAGCATTTATAAGTGTGGGAACAATATTTATAATTGAACTGAATGAGCCCGAAAGCATTGAATACAGCTGAATAAACAGAACAAGAGTGCCGAATGAAATTGCACCTGCCCATAAACAGTATACACCCCATCCGAAGCATGCATAGGTAACAATCTGAGTAACAAAAGAAATTATTGAAGTTACAATAATTGAAAATTTATTATAATCAAGACTGAGCCTTATATATTCCCTCTGCAATTCCCTGAGCTTTGAACAAAATACCGTTACAAGGCCGAATGATTTAAGATACTGCATATTAAGCAGAGCATCTGAATTGAATGCCATCATTTTACTGCTCATTTTTTTGAGGTCTTTTGCATACTGATGCATTTTTCTTACAAGGAACCTTGAACAGATAAGACTCAACGGAATAGTGACAAGAGCAATTGCTGCCATTATAGGGTCATAATAGAATATAATCGCAAACGCTCCGCCGAACTGAAAGATTTTTGTAATGACTGTAGGTATAATACCTGTTACACTTGCAGAAACGGTGGCAACATCGCTGTTGAAACGGTTAAGAATATCACCAGAAGTAAAATCTGATGTATATTCCCAATTTGAACAGATAAACTTATCGAATGTATCTGCTGTCAATTCCGTAATAATTCTGATTTTGATTTTTTCAGCCACTCTGTTATTGATTGCTGAAAATACAATTCTGAAAACAGCAAAAAAGACTGCTGCACAAATGACACCCTGAATCGATTTAAACTCAAGGAGATTATCAGCATGCTGACTTTTTGTTACAAAATCAATCAGAGACTGAGACACAAGACTCGAAAGAAGACCGAAAACAATACTGAAGACAGCCATTACCGTATAAGTGATAACAGCCGATATATACCTGCGTGAAAGAGCAGCAATATTTTTTAATTCAGAAATAATTTCACTTGTTTTCTTTTCTCTGATTTTCACAATCTCACCCTTGTTATATTATACATAACTAAATATCGGATGTCAAACACATATCTGTATTTTCCTGACTGTATTCAATCTGCTGTGACCATCTTTTTATTGCATCAATTCTGTCTTTAGCTGTCACCTTGTCGTTTTCAATAAAAGAAAGACATTCTGAAGCATAAACAAAAATTACGGCACAGACTGCAAAACGGACAACATTATATATTTTACCGTCAAATCTGCAATTCATAAAATGACGGTATATAATATATGAAAGCAGTTTTTCATACAAGGCAAAATCTGGAGTATACTCACATAAAGTAATTGCAGAAATATTATTATTCAATGCACCAAGGAATTCTGTCCAACGCTCATTGATAGGTTCGGTTTTGTTGTAAAGGGAAAGAACTTCTTCAATTGCAGATTTTTTATCGGCAAATGGAATATTATTGCTTTTATCGCCAAACAGCTCGTATTCCGCTTTGACTGCAAATTCAATCAGAGCTGTTATTTTATTCTCAAAGCTTTCTGTGTCATCATAAATAAGAGAAAACATTTCATCTCTTGTTTCAAGAAGAATCTGTGTGTCTTCAGAAGCATCAGAATATTCAAAATCCCTGATATAACAGAACGAATCACAGTCAAGAAGCATTTCACATACCTTTTCACAGCAGAGTCCGAGTCCGCACTGAGTAATACCGTCAAACTCATCATAAAAACGTGGATGCTCTTTACAGATATCGCAAAGATAATCTTCACCGAGAGCAGAATAAATGTCACACAGTCCCTTTTCAGAAAGAAAACAGCATCTTTCCTTTTCATCAAGTCTGAAGCAAGGCTGTCCGTCTGAATCAACAATAGAACTGCTCAATCTATGTTTCATATCTCCCTGAACTGAATTATACTTTTTCAAGGTGACATCATCAATGTCAACCTCCCAGCCTGCACAGCAAGTATCAGTGCATTTATCTGCTTTACAACAGAAGTCATCATAAAAAGAGGGTTTTATATACACGGATAATCCTCCAACAATAATGGGACAGCAAAAGCCGTCCCATTGTAATTATAACAAGAATTTACCTTTTGGTGTAACAACACTGACTGCTTCATTCATAACACTGATATCAACATTCCCGTCAGTTCTGCAATATTCACCGTCAAGCGTCCAGTCAACCGGTTCGTCAGTGATAATTTTTACATTCTTAGTTTTAACAAGAACAATATTCTTTCCTGTATAATCCTGTCTGAGTGCCTTGATAAAAGCTTCAGCAATATCGGCAGGCTTATCACCACGGACAAGAAGAAGCTCAAACAGCCCGTCATTCATCTTGATGTCGTGTTTTTCAAGCTTGAACATGCCTGAAATCTCATTTGTGTTTGCAATAGCACCAAAATAGAATGTATCTTCAATCACTCCGCCGTCATATTCAATTCTCATGGGAACTGCCCTGAGATTTTTAATCATCGGAATAAGCCTAATAACAAAACCGTTGATAAGATAAGCTGAGTGACCGAGCATGTTTTTGATTTTCTGTGAAGTGTTGTATGAAATATCTGTTGCAACACCAAAAGAAGCTATGTAACAGAAGAACTTATCATTGAAGGTACCGACATCAAACCTGTTTAACAAACCGTCAACATACATCTGTGCAGCTTTTTTCGGGTCTTTTGAAATGCCGAGAGTATTAGCAAAATCATTGGTTGACCCGCAAGGGAGATAAATAACAGGCTTATCTGCACCTGCAAGAAGCATTCCGTTTACAACTTCATTATATGTACCGTCACCGCCGCAGCAGACAACAGCATCATAATCAGGAGCATATTTCTGTGCAATGCGAATACCGTCACCCTGACATGTTGTTGTTTTCTCAAAGCACTCTATGTCATATTCTCTGAATGCACTTATAACTTCAACGGAATCAATTCTTTTACTGTCTTTACCCGCAATCGGGTTTCTTATTAGAAGCACATTTTTCATGACAGCACCTCCTGATTTGTATTATATATTATCAATATAAATTAGATATTAACTGTTTTCCATTAATTTTAACATTATAATAAGAATAATGCAAATGTTTTTTCCGAATATTCCACACTTTGTCAAATTGCATAAAAATATACATATAAATAAGTGTAATAACAACAAAAAAAAACTGCAATCAACAAACTGATTGCAGTTCTGTATTATTCAGAATGTATCAATTCTGCTTGAAACTCTGAGTATTTTTCTTGCTTCGCCTGCAGATACCGTTCCGTTTGCATCAAGATCAGCAGCTATCATAAACGGACTCTCAAGGGTTGTGAGTCTTGCAGAAGCCTGAAGAGCAAGTCTTGCATCTGCTGCAGTAAGCTTTCCGTCTCCGTTAACATCACCCTTTATGATAACACAAGCAGTATCAATAGGTTCGTTCTTCTGAGTTGCTTCACTGAATTTTACAAGAACAAGAAAACATCCTGTACCTATAACTGTATCATTATTAAGCTGCTCAAGCTGCATATTCGTAACAACAATATGACCGGGATAAAGGAACTGAAGCAGAACGTCACTGACTGATGTACCGGGATTGACACCGTAAAGACAAGTCCGTGATTCATCAAAATAAACAGTTGCATCATTTTTGAGTGTAAGCTTATTCACATCAGAAGGCAAGGTCTGTTCAATAACAGGAATCGGCTGAGTAAAAAGCTCATTACAGATAAGGCAAGTACCCTGTTTTTCACCTTCGGTTACAGCAGTAGGGTCTTTGATAACAACCCACTCGTCAGCCTTATGACCGATAGCCTCTATGGCCTGATTTTCTATAAATCCGCATACACCGCAGATACGGGCCTGAAGACCGTCAACAACACAGCCCGGCATTGTAATAACAACCCAACCTTCAGAATCAGTTGTGTGGTCAACAGCCCAATCGTGTCCGTTCGGATCGACCTGAACATTTTCAACAGTCCCGCAGACTGTACATGTATGCTTGCTTTCACCGGGAGTTGTACAATCGGGCTCTGTGAGAATCTCCCACTCTCCCCATTCATGACCTTTTGTCAGGTCAACATCGTCTTCAGTAACACCGCATTCCGTACAGGTGCGCCTCTGAACGCCGTCTGTTGTGCATGTAAGCTTACTGATAACAACCCAACCGCTCCATGCATGTCCGTTTGCTTCAACAGCTCTTGTCTCGGAAACATTACACATTACACATCTGCGTAATTCTTCACCGCCGTTGACACAATCAGGTTCCTTGGTAATACTCCAATCTGAGAAGCTGTGTGAGCATTTATCAATAAATACAATCTTTATACCGTTACCCTTTGCCCAGCTTTCGGCAACAGAATCAGAATAGCAATACACCGTAAATTCTTCATCTGCAACATTTTTGATATAACCGAATGCCTTGAGACCTATTGAAATAACAGTATCTGGTAAAGAAAGATATCTTAAGGAAGTACAATCCGCAAATGCACTGCTTCCGATGTAATACATTCCGTCAGGGATAACGACAGATTCAACATCTGTACCGTAGAATGCAAAATCAGCAACGGTTCTCATACCCGACGGTATAATAACATCAGTCTCTTCTCCTGTATAGGCATAGACTGCAGTGCCAACTGTAAGAAGACCTGCAGGCTGTGAATTATACCATGCAGTACCGTCAAATGCCTGTCTGCCGAGAGACTGAACAGGCTGAAGGAGTTCAATTGTTTCAAGTGATGTGCAGTTTCTGAATGCACCGAATCCGATTCTTGTTGAGGGAATACGGATTTCTCTGAGAGAGGTACAGCCTTCAAATGCATAATGGCCGATTGTTGTAAGAGCAGACGAAATATTAAGCTCTGTCAACGAAATGCAGCCTGCGAAAGCATATTCGGAAACAGCAGAAACAGCAGACGGAATTGTGATTGATGTAATTGATGAACAATTTCTGAATGCATCCTGAGCAATTACAGTAACTGTTTCAGGAATAGTAACGGAAACAATTGCAGATTTACCTGCAAATGCATTATTTCCGATTTCCGTAACCATACGGCCGTCTATTGTAGAAGGAATGCTTACAACAGTTTCTGCACCGCTGTAGCCTGTTATCTTTGCATTTGTTCCCGTAATCTCATAATGGAAGCCGTTGCTTTCTTTTGCGGAAACAGGAATATATAAACATAACAGAACGGAAATAACAGAAACAATTGCAATACAGCGTCTGATTATTCCTTTCATATACTCAACTCCGATAATTTAGATTTTGTCAAGAGCCTGCTGAATATCAGCGATAATATCATCTGCATTTTCAATGCCGACAGAGAATCTTACAAGGTCGGGTGAAACACCGCACTCAACAAGCTCCTTGTCACTGAGCTGACGGTGTGTGGATGATGCAGGATGAAGAACGCAGGTTCTTGCATCGGCAACATGAGTAACGATTGCAGCAAGCTCAAGTGAATTCATGAACTTCTCTGCAGCTTCTCTGCCACCCTTGACACCGAAAGAAACAACACCGCAGGTGCCGTTGGGCATATACTTCTTTGCTCTTTCGTAATACTTATTGCCGGGAAGACCCGGATAGTTAACCCATGCAATCTTATCGTTTGCTTCAAGGTATTCTGCAACCTTCTGAGCATTCTGACAATGTCTTTCCATACGAAGAGCAAGTGTTTCAAGACCCACGTTGAGATAGAATGCATTCTGAGGTGACGGTGTTGAGCCGTAGTCACGGAGAAGCTGTGCAACAATCTTTGTAACATAGCCTGCTTTACCGAAATCCTTTGTATAAACAGCACCGTGATAGCTTTCATCGGGAGTTGTAAGACCGGGGAATTTATCATTCTGATCCCAATCGAAATTACCGCTGTCAATTACACAGCCACCGATTGTTGATGCGTGGCCTTCCATATATTTTGTTGTTGAATGAGTAACAATATCTGCACCGAATTCAAAGGGTCTGCAGTTGATGGGTGTGGGGAATGTGTTATCAATGATAAGAGGCACACCGTTAGCATGAGCAACCTTTGCAAACTTCTCAATATCAAAAATATCAAGAGAGGGGTTTGCAATTGTTTCACCGAAAACAGCCTTTGTGTTAGGTCTGAATGCAGCCTGAAGCTCTTCTTCCGTGCAGTTGGGGTCAACAAATGTTACATCAATGCCGATTTTTCTCATTGTAACATTGAAAAGGTTGAATGTACCGCCGTAAATTGTTGCAGCGCTGATGAAGTGATCGCCTGCACCCATGATATTGATAAGTGAGAAGAAGTTTGCAGCCTGACCTGATGATGTAAGTACACCTGCGACACCGCCTTCAAGAGCTGTGATTTTTGCTGCAACAGCATCACTTGTGGGGTTTGCAAGACGGGTATACATATAACCGGGTTCAAGGTCAAAAAGCTTTGCCATATCGGCACTTGTGTCATATTTGAAGGTTGTGCTCTGAACAATCGGAAGCACTCTGGGTTCACCGCTCTTGGGCTTGTAACCTGCCTGTACGCATAATGTATCTATTTTATAATCTGCCATAATAATTACTCCTTTTTTATTTTCCGAGGAAATATTTCATAAGCTCAACACCGCTGTCAAAGTATAGACCCGTTGACTTTGCTGTGTTTTCGTTTACTGTTTCAACACCCTGCTTTTCACCGTTCTTGTGATAAATCATAAAGGGAACAGGATCTCTTGCATGAGTCATTGTAACAAGAGGTGTGGGATGATCGGGAAGAATCATAATCTTGTAATCATCATATTTTTCGAGCTCTTCAATAACAACGGGAAGAACCTTTTTGTCAATGATTTCAATTGCCCTTACTTTGTTTTCGGGCTCATGTCTGTGACCGCATTCATCTGGAGCCTCAATATGGATATAA
>JAFUIY010000012.1 GCA_017473925.1 Clostridia bacterium
GCCAAAGGCAAAAACATCATTTTGTGAAACAAAACATCATTATTCGCTTTAAGCGAATACATCATTTTTTGCCAGAGGCAAAAAACATCATTCAGTAATTTATCGCTCAGCGATAAATTACTGTTTGTATTTTTCGGCTTGCAATTTAAACATATATGCATACTTTCCGTCAAGAGCCATAAGCTCCTCGTGTGTACCGCTTTCGACTATCTCGCCTTTTTCAAGCATATAGATGACATCAGCCATAACCGTTGTGGAAAGTCTGTGTGAAATAAATATAACAGTCTTGTTATCTGCCGCCCTTGTCATTGCCTCATTGAGCGCATATTCACTCATGGGGTCAAGGTTTGCAGAGGGCTCGTCAAGAATCGCAAAAGGGCAATTCTTATAGAATGTTCTTGCGATTGCAACCTTCTGTGCTTCACCGCCTGAGAGACTGAGTCCGTTATCGTCAAATTCTCTCAGAAGCACAGTATCAGAGCCTTTTTTCAGCTCCTTGTCAAAACCGCTTTCACGGAGTGCAGCAAAGACCTTTTCTTCGTCGTGAATGTCGCTCATTGCAACATTCTCACCGACAGAAGCTCCGAAGAGTGAAAAATCCTGAAATACTGCGGCAAAATTGTCGTGATATGCCTTTGTGTCCCACTCTTTTATGTTTCGTCCGCCGACAGTTATACTGCCGTCCGTAACATCATAAAGTCTGAGAAGCAGATTTGTAAGAGTTGTCTTGCCTGCACCGTTATAGCCTACAAGAGCAATTTTCTGATAGGGCTTTATTTCAAGATTTATATTTTTAAGCGTGGGTTCATCATTACCGGGATATGTGAATGTCACATTTTCAAGCTTTATTGACTGCGGCTTACTGAGAATTTCGGTATGTGTACCGCCCTTGATTTTTTCATCGGCACCCATAAACTTCCTGAATTTGTTGACATACAGGCTGTTTTCCCTGAAACCGATGGCAAACCACGAGGTCAGGAAGAACATTCTGTCACCGATATTGATAGCACCGTTGAATGACGCCGCAAATTCACCCATATCAAGGTCGCCCACAACAATTGCCTTGTAGCCGAGATAAAGTGTCACGCCGAGATAAAGAAGAAGCGTGAAAGGTACACTTTCATGGCAGAAATAAAGTCTCCACTGCTTACTGAGGAAGGGTGTTATTGTGAAAAGACGGTCCTTGATGTTCTGTCTGTAGCGTCTCTGTGTCATTTCACCTGCAGGGTTGAGCCTTATTTCCTTTGCATAGTCCTGAAGATAAAAAACACGCCAGAAATAGAGATTCTTTCTGTCAAGGGGTGTCATGGCTTCAGTTCTTTCAACATTGACCTTTGCAACAAGTCTGCCGAAAGGAAGCATTATGAGAATGCACACAATAACAAAAATAAGGCACACGGGATCGATTGAAGCAACTATACCTGTTATTGTACCAATTGCGATGATATTTGTAAAGAGGGTTGTTGCATCATGTACAATAGCTTCAATTCTTTCGCCCATGGTATTCATGGCAAGAACAAAATCATTGTAGAATTTCGGGTCATCGTAGGATGCAAGGTCCATTCTCGATGCCTTTTCATAAATCTGTTCATAGAGCTTTTTGTTAAGCTTTTCTTTCTGCACAGGCAGAAGAACCTCATAGAAAACTGTATTTCCGAGGTTACCGAGTATAACAAGCCCTGCAAAAATTCCGCAGGCAACAAAGACTCTGTAAAGGTCTGTGCCCGATGCAATAACATCAATTATGTATTTGAGAATGACAACATTTGAAAGCACCCAGGGTAATTCCGTCATCGCATCAAAGAGCACGGTAAAAATGATTATGAGAGGTGAATTCTTAAGAATGAATTTCAGCATATACATATAGTTTGTGAAATTCTCTCTTTTTTCGAGAAGCTTTTCCTTACTGATTTTCTTCATCATTTTCACTCTCCTCTCTGTAGCCTGAAGCCTGAAGCGTGAACATTTCACAGTATTCTCCGCCTTTTGCAATAAGCTCCTGATGATTACCTGTTTCTATAAGCTTACCCTCACGGAAAACAAGGATTCTGTCTGCATTTGCAGCACTTGAAAGACGGTGTGAAATATAAAGGACAGCCTTGTCCTTTGTGCCCTCAGCCAGAGCATCGTACATTTTTGACTCTGCAACGGGGTCAAGGGCTGATGACGGCTCATCAAGGACAGCAACATCAAAATTCTTTGCAAAAAGTCTTGCAATGGCTAATTTCTGAGTTTCGCCGCCTGAAAGGGATGCTCCCTCGTCGTCAAATTCCTTTGTAAGAAGTGTATTCACACCCTCGGGAAGAGTTGAGATTTTACCCATGACACCGCTTTGTTTCAGTGCTTTTTCGGCAAGAGGAATATTATTTTCGTCGGTTTCCTGCATAAGTACATTCTCTGCAACGGTCATTGCAAAAATACGGTAATCCTGAAAAACACTTGCAAAACGGTCTCTGTAGGACAGAAGATTATACTCTTTTATATTCTTGCCGTTATAAAGAATTTCACCCTCAGATACATCATAAAGACGCATAAGAAGCTTTGAAAGAGTTGTTTTTCCCGCACCGTTATGACCGACTACGGCAACTGTTTCACCCTTGTTGATTTTAAAAGAAATATTTTCGAGAGTTTTCTCGTCTTTACCGGGGTAAGAGAATGAAACATTACGGAATTCGAGTGTTTCCATTTCCTCTGTATCCTCACCGCCGTCAACGATTTCCGGCTCATAGGCAAGAAATTCTCTCAGGCTCTGCACCCATAAGCAATGCTTCTGCTGCATTGTGAAATAACGGGCAAAGTTATTGATTTTGTAACGGCACTGCAGAATAGCCGAAACAAGCACGGAAAAGTCCGAAACAGCGAGGTTTTCAAGAGCTACAAGACGGTAACAGCCGTAACCGAAGCCGCCTGCAACGGGAATAACATCACCGAAAAGGTCGCTGAGAATTTCAAGCACGGCAACACGGATGCCGTACTTCTTTATAAGCTTTATATTGTTATCTATTGCATCGCTGAAACGCTTTTTGAGAACGGTGAAAATATCGGTTGTCTTGATTTCCTTTGCAAAATCTTTCAGAAGAACGGTTCTTCTGACATATTCTTTCTGTCTTTCATAGGGTGTTGTCTCTTTTTCTTTTTTGAATTCTTCCTTGTTTTTAAGAACTCTGAAAATCATGACAAACACGGGACAGATAATGAAAATTATCATCACGGGGTCAATGGACATAAGGTAAGAAACCATGACGATAAGACTTATAAGTGAACCTATTACCCATGAAGTACCCGCAACGATTCTTTTGAATCCACCCTTTTCAACAACCCATGTTGCACGGTTGTATTTATCGAAGAAATCCGGGTTTTCATAACATCCGAGTTCAACCTGTTTTGCCTTGTTGAAAATCATTTCGTTTATGTAGCCTTCACATTTGATTTCAAAGCGTATTTTTGCATAGAAATTTGTAAAGTATCCCATCATATCAACAAATACCTTGCCGATAACCATAAGAACAATTTTTATGACAAGCTCCCTGAAAGTACCGTTTCCCTCAATAACAGACAGAGCTGTTTTGAGAAAAAACACACTGAAAACAAGGGAGTAATAGACATTTTCTATGATATTTGAAACATAAAGGCTTATCATCGCAAGGGGCGCACTTTTAAGTCCGCACCCGAGTATAAACAAAGTATTTTTTATCACATGAGCCTTTTCCTTAGGCTCTTTTTTTACCTTTGGCATTCTTTTCTCCTTTCACAAATCAGAATTTATCAATGAACAATTTACAATTTACAATGTACAATGATTTACAAAAAACCGCCTGTATCGATACATCTTCACGATTGTAAATTGTACATTGTACATTGTTAATTGGTTCGACAAATTACTGTTTGTTTTCATAAAAACAAAAAATGCCCCGACACAAAGCCGGGGCGGAAATTATCCGTATTAAAGACAAGAAACGGACAAAATTTCACAGGCTTTGCATGTTGTTACAAAATACATATTCTTCATTCTGTCCATCTCCTTTCATTTTAAATTATAAACAACGGAACCGAGTGTATCACTATCAGTAAAAAAAGTCAATAATTATTTATTATTTTTACATTTTGTTTATATTTTCATCATAAAAACGACAAATCAGGAGCACAGAACAGCAAGCTCCTGAACCGTCAGTGATGGCTGTAATGCGAGGTTTACGGCAAGTGAAACAAGCCTTGCGGAACGCTTTGTGATAAGGTCTGCCTCCCTTGAAGCGACAATGTATTCCTTGTACTTTTCTGCAGCCGAAATGTCCGTATCAGAGGCTACCTCATCGAGAATATTTCTTGCAACGGTGAATGCACTAATCACTGTCGGGACACCTATTGCAATCACAGGAATTCCCAGAGTTTTTGAGCTGATTTCCATACGGCGGTTTCCCACTCCCGAGCCGGGAGAAATGCCCGTATCAGACAGCTGTACCGTAGTGCCGAGACGCCTTATATCAAGAGCTGCGAGAGCATCTGCCGCAATTATGCAGGAGGGCTTGATTTTCTGGGCAATTCCCTCTATAATCTCAAAGGATTCAATCCCCGTTCTGCCAAGCACTCCCGGTGATACGGAAGCCACACTCCTGAGGTCATGAAAGCCCATTGATTCGCACAGCTCACGGCTGATATGGCGTGTTGCGAACACGGAATCGGCAAAGAGAGGTCCCAGAGCATCTGCAGTCATATCCCTGTTGCCCAGCCCCACAGTCAGGACGGTTCCCTCTTCGGGCAGTAGAGAACGGATTTCAGAAGCAAGAATGTCGAGCCTGCCGTCAAGGAGCTCATAATCGGCTGAAAATGAAGGCATTTCAACGGTGATGTACCGTCCTCTGGGTTTTCCGAGTGCAATTTCACCTGATTTGTCAGATATTCTTATTTCCGTAACGGGAGATATGTCATTCCCTCTTGTATACTGCTCAACACCCTCAGGAACTGACGAATCAACTATTATTTTTCTCTCTATTGCAAGGTCTGTTCCGAAATCCATAAAAATCACCCATAAAAGTTTTTGCATTGACAACATATTTATGCAAAATTTCTTGCAAATATTTTTTAAAACATCTTGCATTTTCCTGAAAAGCATGATATTATAATAACCTGTATGGAGACAAAGGAGGTGCGATAATGGCTAACATTAAATCAGCTAAGAAGCGTGTACTCGTTAATCAGACTAAGGCTCAGCGCAACAAATCTGCTAACACAGCTCTCAAGACAGCTATCAAAAAGGCTGTAGTAGCTATCGACACAAATGCTGCTAACAAGGCTGAAGCAGTTAAGGCAGCTGAAAAGAAAATAGATCAGGCTGCTGCAAAGGGACTTCTTCACAAGAACAATGCTGCCCGTAAAAAGTCAGCTCTTGCAACAAAACTCAACAAGTCAAACGGCTAATATATGAGTTGAAATGCCATTTTATCAACGAAAGGATGGGTATCCATGAAAAAAGTATTAAAAGTTTTAGCAATCATTGCTGCAATCGCAGGTGCAGCTGCAGCTGTATATTTTGCAGTTACTAAGTTTATGGAAAAGAAACAGAAGATCGGCAATACCGAAGAGAACTATGTTTCATGCTCATGCTGTGATGACGAGTTCGTTTCCGAAACTGTGGCATGAACCGTAAATAAAGTTGATAAATGAAAGGGCTCGTTACGGGTCCTTTATTTTTTTGACAAAGAGATAAATCAGAATTTGTAAGGATAATGCACAATGCAAAATGCATAATGCATAATTATATAATCCAAGCCCGTAGGGCTTCCGAAACAATTTGCCGAAGGCAAATTATATCACATTTGCGTAGCAAATATATCACATCCGTCGAAGACGGATATATCACATTTTCCGCAGGAAAATATATCACTACAGGAATGTCTCGCTCAGCGATAAATTCCTGTTTTCCTTTTCGTCAAATTAACTGTTTTTTCACCTTTATTTTTGTTAATATTATTTTTTTTCAAAATCATTGACTTTTATAAAAAAAAATATTATATTGACTATATACATAATCATGTATTATGCATCAATTTGTGAGAGGGGTTGCATAATTGGCAAACAACATTATTGACCTGAAGAAAATCTCCGTAGCTTTCGACGGAGAACAGATATTAAAAGATATGGACCTTACCATCGAAGATAAGGAATTTCTCACTCTGCTGGGTCCCTCGGGATGCGGCAAGACTACCACACTGCGTATTATTGCAGGCTTTCTGCAGCCTGACAGCGGTGATGTTATCTTTGACGGGAAGTTAATCAATGGTGTTCCTGCACACAAGCGTCAGGTGAACACCATTTTTCAGCGTTATGCTCTGTTTACACACCTCAATGTTTTTGAAAACATTGCATTCGGTCTGAGAATTCAGAAAAAGAAGGAACAGGAAATCAAGGAAACTGTCACAGAGATGCTCTCTCTTGTCAACCTCAAAGGCTTTGAAACAAGAGATATCAACACTCTGTCAGGCGGTCAGCAGCAGCGTGTGGCTATTGCCCGTGCACTTGCAGTAAAGCCCCGTGTTCTTCTTCTTGACGAGCCTCTCGGCGCTCTCGACCTGAAGCTCCGTAAGGATATGCAGAACGAGCTGAAAAATATACAGCAGAGACTGGGTATCACCTTTATCTATGTTACACACGACCAGGAAGAGGCTCTTTCCATGTCGGACAAGATTGTTGTCATGAACAACGGTGTCATTCAGCAGATAGGTACACCCATCGACATATACAATGAACCCGAAAACGCTTTCGTTGCCGATTTCATAGGCGAGAGTAACATTGTTGACGGCATAATGAAGGAAGACTTTGTCTGCAAATTCTCAGGTGCTACCTTCAAGTGCCTTGACAAGGGCTTTGAAAAGAATGAACCCGTTGACGTTGTTGTCCGTCCCGAAGACGTTGATGTTGTTCCCATTGAACAGGGTATGCTCAAGGGCAAGGTAACATCTGTAACCTTCAAGGGTGTTCATTTTGAGATTATCGTTGACATCGGCGGATTCAAATGGATGATTCAGTCAACGGACGAGCAGTTTGTGGGTGACAACATCGGTCTTTACATTGAGCCCGATGCAATCCACATCATGAAAAAGAGCGAATACAGCGGTCTTTACGGTGACTTCAGCAGTTTCAGCGAAGAGTTTGACGAGCTCTCCGATGTCAATGCCGGCACGGAGGACGCTGACGATGAATAAGAATTCAAAGGGTCTTCAGCGTGCAATGACTGCACCCTTTACGGTGTGGATGGCAATTTTCATCATCATCCCCATTGCACTTGTGCTGTTTTATGCATTTACGGATGCAAACGGCAGCTTTACTTTTTCAAACATACTCAGCATCTGGGAATACAGAAGCACTTACATAGTTTCAATTGAGCTTGCCTTTGTTGCAACGGTCATCTGTCTGCTTCTTGCCTACCCTCTTGCTTACAGCATATCAAGAATGAAAGCACGCCATCAGCAGACGATGGTGCTGCTTGTCATGTTACCCATGTGGATGAACTTCCTTATAAGAACTTACGCATGGATGACAATTCTTGAAGATACAGGTCTCATAAACACACTTGTCAAAGGCTTTCTGAGTCTTTTCGGCTATGAATTTGAAGGCTTTGCAATGATTAACACCAACGGTGCAATCATTCTGGGTATGGTTTATAACTTCCTGCCCTATATGATTCTGCCCATATACACTGTTCTTACAAAGATTGACCACAGCGTCATTGAAGCGGCAAGAGACCTGGGTGCAAACGGTCTTCATGTTTTCACAAAGGTTCTTCTGCCACAGAGTGTACCCGGCATAATCTCAGGCATCACAATGGTTTTTGTTCCTGCCGTAAGTACATTCATTATTTCAAAGCTTCTCGGCGGCGGCATGACATATCTGATAGGCGACATTATTGAGAATTATTTCCTCGGAAATACAGGTGAAGTCAACTACAATGTCGGTGCTGCACTTTCACTTGTTCTTATGGTGCTTATTCTCATTTCAATGGGCATCATGAACCGCTTTGACAAGGACGCAGAAACAAGCGGAGGTGGACTGTTTTGAAATACGTATCAAGATTCTACAACTTCATTGTGTTTGCTTTCCTTTACTCCCCTATCGTTGTCATGATTGTATATTCATTCAACGGTATCAAGAGCCGAAGCGTGTTTGAAGGCTTTTCACTCCAGTGGTACAAGGAGCTTTTCAACGATGCAGTTATCATGAAATCCCTTTATGTTTCTCTTCTGATTGCTGTCCTTGCCGCAGTAATTTCAACTGTTATCGGCACTCTCGCAGCAGTGGGAATCAACTCCATGAAGGGCTTCAGAAAAAAATTATATCTGTCAGTCAACAATATCCCCATGGTCAATCCCGAGATTGTTACGGCTGTTTCGATGATGATTCTTTTCGTTTTCATCATTTCAAAATCAAACACACTGGAAATGGGCTTCGGCACACTTCTTATATCCCATATCACATTCTGTATCCCCTATGTAACACTTGAGGTTCTGCCTAAAATCAGAGGAATGGACAATAATATCTACAATGCAGCCCTTGACCTCGGCTGTCCTCCCGCAAAGGCATTCCTTAAGGTTGTTATTCCTCAGATAAAGCCCGGTATCGTCACAGGCTTTATAATGGCTTTCACACTTTCACTTGATGATTTCATCATCAGTTATTTCAACTCGGGAAGTACGGTGCAGACTCTTTCCGTCACTATCTTCTCAATGACAAAGAAGCCCTACTCCCCAAAAATCAATGCACTTTCCACACTTCTGTTTGTGACAATCCTTATTCTTCTTGTATCGGTAAACCTCAAGCAGATGCGTGACGACGCAAAAAAGAAAGGGGCAAAAAAATGAAAAAATTCATGTCCCTTATTATCTGCCTGAGTGTGTTTTTCTCAGCCTTTACAATTGTTGCTTCAGCTGAAGAAGAAATCGTGCTGAATGTTTACAATTGGGGTGAATACATCGAGCAGAGCACAATTGACATGTTCGAGGAGAAATATCCTTACATTGATGTCAATTACACAACCTTTGACAGTAACGAATCAATGTATTCAAAAATTGTTTCGGGTGCTGCATCCTATGACATTGTTATACCTTCCGAATATATGGTCAGCAAGCTAATTCAGGAGGAAATGCTCGCCGAGCTTGATTATTCAAATATCCCTAACTACAAGTACATCGGTGAAGCATACAAGAATCTTTCAAGCGACCCCGAAAACAAATATTCAGTTCCCTATTTCTGGGGCACTGTTGTTGTTATCTACAATTCAGCCCATGTTGATGAGGCTGATGTGGCAGACAAGAGTCTTTCTCTTTTATGGAATGAGAAATATGCAGACAAAATCCTGATGTTTGACAATCCCCGTGATTCATTCGGCATTGCCCTTACAAAGCTCGGCTATTCCATGAACTCCGATACGGACAGTCAGTGGCAGGAAGCAGCAAAGCTCCTCAGTGAGCAGAAGCCCATTGTTCAGGCTTATGTCATGGACGCTATCTTTGACAAGATGGAATCAGGTGAAGCATGGATTGCTCCCTACTACGCAGGCGATGCTCTTGTTATTCAGGAAACAAATCCTGATATTCAGTTCTACATGCCGACAGAGGGAACAAACATGTTTGTTGACTCCATGTGCATACTGAACACAACAGAGCACCAAAAAGAGGCAGAGCTTTTTATAAACTTCATGTGTGACCCTAAGATTGCGGCAATGAATGCCGAAACAGTAGGATATGCAACGCCGAATACGGAAGCTCTCAATCTTCTCGACCCCGAAATTACGGAAAATGAGCTTATTTATCCTGATGAGGAATATCTGAAGAATAATACGGAAGTATTTATAAATCTTCCACAGAAGACACAGATGCTTCAGAGCACACTCTGGACAGACCTTAAGATTATTTCTGCCGAAGAGGGTGCAGAAACAGCAGCAATTGACTGGATTGATGCATTCTGCATTGTCACAATTGCCGCAGGAGGAATCACTGCAGTATATTTCTTCATAAGAAACACAAAAAGAAAAAAACTCTGGAAACAGTAAAGGAGCAATCACTATGATAAGCGTGCTTATGCCCGTTTACAATGTTGAAAAATACCTTGATAATACACTTGAAAGTGTCAGAAATCAGACTTATTCCGATTTTGAAGTAATAATGATTAATGACGGTTCAACAGACAGCAGCGGAAAAATCTGCGACAGATGGGCTGCTGAAGACTCCCGTTTCAGGGTTATCCATACAGAAAACAGAGGCGTTTCAGCCGCAAGAAATACCGCCCTTTCACTCGTAAGGGGCGAGTATATCTTTTTTATGGACTCTGACGACCTTATTGAGCCGGAAACCTTTGAAGAGCTTCTTACTGCACTTCATAAAAACAATGCAGATATGGTTATGGGCACCTTCTATTATACTGATAACGAAGGCAACCCCATTGAAAAGCTCAATGAAAACTGCCCTGTCAGGGATGAGGTGCTCGACAATGTTCAGTATCTCAGGAAGCTTACAGAGCCCAACGCAAATTATTACTGCACAAGCACAATCAAGATTTTCAGATCCTCTCTTTTTGAGGGCATAACATACCCTGTCGGCAGAATCAATGAGGACGAAGCAAGAATTCACGAAATCATTTTCAGATGCAATAAAATTGTCACTCTCAAAAAGAGATATTACAACTATATCAAGCATTCTGCAGGTATAACAGGCACATCCTTCGGCATCAAAAATCTTGACCGTGAAGAAGCCTTCGTTGAAAGAATAAAGTTTTTCAAGGACAAGGGCTTTTATGACATTGCTGAGCGTGCTGCAATTTTTGCCCTTGACTCTGCAATTGTTACCTTTGCAAAATGTGTCAGGAACAGCTTTTACTACGGCAGCACAAAGAAAAGAATCAATGACTATTTCAGCTTTTTTGTAAAGAACTGCCCGGCATTCACAAAGCTTTCAGCCTTTGAAAAAAAAGTTTATGTTATCGGTCAGGTTGTTCTTCACTGCCCTGACCTGTATGCTCATTACATTGAATTCTTTTCAAAAAAAGAAAAGGCAGGCACTGCAGAAGCCGTAAAAGAGGAGCTCTTTGATCTGATTCTTAAATGCTTTGCCGTTCTGCCCACAAGAAACACAATCATTTTTGAAAGCCACCCCGAAATGGCTTGCAACACCTACCCTGTTTACAAATATCTCCTTGAAAAGGGACTCAACAAAAAATATAAATTTGTATGGCTGAGTGAAAATGCATCACAGTATACGGAAGCTCCCGCAGAAAACACAGCTTTCATCAATTACACAAAGCAAGCAAAGTCATTCGGTGAAAAGCTGAAGACGATGTATTATATCTCCACTGCAAAGGCTCTTGTTTACAGCAATCAGTTGCTCGGCACTTACGGCAGGGACAGAGTTTCACTCTGGCTTCAGCACGGTATGCCTCTCAAAGCATCAAACGGCACTTACTGCATAAAGAACGAATGCACCAATGCCCTTTGTGTATCGGAGTTTTTTGCAGACAATTTCAGCTCTGATGCAAGGGTTGAAAAGGATAAAATGATATTTATGGGATTCCCCCGTAATGACCTGCTTCTGACAGAAAATGATTCTCTGAAAAAATTCGGTTTCGAAAGCTACGACAAAGTCATTTTCTGGCTTCCCACCTTCCGTCAGAGAAAAGATAAAAAGCTCGGTCAGTATGAAATGGAAGCAAACGGTACGGGTATTCCTGCTATTGACACTGCCGAAGAAATGAAGAAAATCAATTTCTTCCTTAAGTCAAACAATTGTCTTCTTATTCTCAAGCCTCATCCCGTTCAGGATTTATCGGCAATGAAGGACATAAACCTTTCAAACTTCTTCATAATCAGTGATAACGACCTGAAAGAAAAGGGTGTTCAGCTCTATGAGCTTCTCGGCAGATGTGACGCCATGATAACAGACTATTCCTCTGTCTATTATGATTATCTGCTGACAGACAAGCCAATGGGACTGACAATCGGCGACATTGATGAATACATTGCAAAAAGAGGCTTTGTATATAAGAATCCTCTTGATATCCTCAAGGGTGAATACATTTACGACAACGAAGGACTTATCAGCTTCCTTACAAATGTCGTAAACAGCGATGATGTGAAGAAAGCAGAAAGAACTCAGATTAAAAATATGATTCACACCATTCAGGAAGCAAAAAGTGCTGAAATGGTGGGAGAATATATAATTGAACAGCTGGATAAACAGTAATTTATCGCTGAGCGATAAATTACTGAGTGATATATTTTCCTGCGGAAAATGTGATATATCCGTCTGTGACGGATGTGATATATTTGCTTCGCAAATGTGATATAATTTGCCTTTGGCAAATTGTTTCGGAA
>JAFUIY010000013.1 GCA_017473925.1 Clostridia bacterium
ATTCTTCCACAGTTCTACTCTCCCACGGCATTTAAAACACTCCTTACCCTGCATTTTATTTGCCTTTATTCTATCATAAAACTGTATACTATGTCCTTACACTTTTTGTATACTATGTTACTACACTATACATGCCCTCAACCCGCCGATTGCGTAATGTAATGGAGCAATAACGGTGGAACACCGTTCTATTGCAATAAACTCAATATTTGGATTTGTCTGATAGTGGAAATCACAGATTTCCAATTTGTCTTCGACAAATCGGCGGCTTGAGGGCAAGCCGCCCTACGAAATATGTTTGTATTACGACGGACTGCCAATGGCAGTCCCTACGATGAGAAACATATAATTGTGCATTATGCATTTTGCATTGTGCATTATCCCGATAAATTCTGATTTATCAAACAAACTAAATTTTTTCCGGTGATTAAAATGTCAAAAGTATTAAATGCAAAATTTTTCAATGAATTTATAGATATGGTTGACCTTTGCTGTTCTCTCGGCTGGAATGAGCGTAACGGCGGTAACATGTCTTACCGTATCGCAACAGAAGATATCGAGGCTATCAAAGATGAATTCACCTTTGAAAAGCCCTGGACATCAATAGGTGTTACCGTTGCAAACCTTGCAAACGAGTATTTCCTTGTAACGGGCAGCGGAAAATACTTCCGTTACACAAAGGCAGAGCCCGAAAAGAGTGTGTGCATAGCACAGCTTGACGAAAAGGGTGAAAATTACAGAATCGTATGGGGACTTGTCGAGGGCGGAAGACCCACAAGTGAATTCCCCACACATCTTCTCAACCATAGTGTCAAGTTTGATATCACAGGCGGCAAGCACAGACTTGTTATGCATGTGCATCCCGTCAACACAATCGCACTTACATTCGTTCTTCCTCAGAATGACAAGGACTTTACCCGTGAAATCTGGGATATGATGCCCGAATGTGCAGTTGTATTCCCCCGCGGTATCGGCATTCTTCCCCTTATGCTCACAGGCAGTATCGACATCGCAAAAGCAACAGCAGAAAAATTCAAGGAATATGACGTTGTTGTATGGTCAATGCACGGCATTTTCAGCTCAGGTGAAAACTTCAGGGATGTTTTCGGCATAATCGAAACAGTTGAAAAGGCTGCCGAAATCCTTGTCAAGGTCATTTCAATGGGCGGTAAAAAGGTCCGTCCCACTGCTCAGGAAATCATTGATGTGTGCGAAGAATACAACCTTGATATCAATAAATCCCTGCTTTGATAAAAATTTTTATAAAATTTGCTTGTAAAATATACAAAAACATCTTGTTATTTTTGTTTTAATATGTTAAAATTACAAGTACTATAAATGAATGGGTGATATGAATGGCATCTTTTTGTCCCAAATGCGGCTATAAGCTGTCTATGATCGATATTAAACCGGAGTGTCCCGTCTGCGGAGTCAACCTGGTTTATTACGGAATGGAAGAAAGTCTTAATAAGGAAGCAGACAGAGCTGAGTTTGAACATGCTGCAGGTCAGCCTGCAATGGACAGATTCAAGTTCTCAACAATCGGCCATCCGATTTCCATAATCAGAATGATTATAAGCATACTTCCCCTTGTTGCAACACTTGCACCTATGGGTAAGGTTGCAGTTTCACTTCCTTTCTTCCAGGAAACAACAACAATCAATATCGTTTCAATTGTAACAAAGGTATTCATGGCTCTTGATATTGACCATATGCTTGCAATGGTAGGCTCAGAGATGGTAGGCAAGGCATACATCTTCTATCTTGTTGCTCTTGTCGGTCTTGTCGGTGTTATCATCACAACAATCGTCAACATCGTCAATATGATGTTCGCAACTGCAAAGAAGGGTATAAAGAGATACATTTCAACAGCTGTTGCAGGTATCATCTTTACAGTTATCGGCACAGTAGGTCTTGCAATGTGGCTTTCAGGCGTTACAGCTGCTGTTCCCGAAGTGTTCAACGGCACATTCATGGTCTGGGGTACAATCTGCATAATCCTTGCATTTGTTCTTGAAATCGTTATCAGCATTGTATATCTCAAGAAAGACCTGAAGGTCAAGTATAAGGATATGTCAATGTATCTTCTTTCTTATGAAGAACGCAAAAAACTTCAGGAAGAAAAAGAAGAAGTAAAGGCAGAAGCTTGATTCAATAGGTTAAAAGGGGTTGTTAATAACCCCTTTTATTTTTTTCTTGACTTTATTTTTGCATTGTTATATATTGAAGATGTAAAAGGTTTGTTTTTGTTTGAAAATATCAAAGAGGTGTTTGTTATGAAAAAATTTTCATTTGTTATCCGGATTATAGCAGTTGTGTTATGTCTGTGTATTACGGTATCAGCTGCATATTTCGGTGATATCAATAATGACGGTGCAATAACCGCAGCAGATGCAAGAACAATCCTCAGAGCAGCTGCAAGGATTGATGTTCTTGATGCGGAACAGAAACGTCTTGCCGATGCGAACGGTGACGGTCATGTTAATGCATCAGATGCAAGAACTGCACTGCGTATGTCTGCAAAACTTGATCCTCTCAGGGAAGTACCTGCTGTTGAGGCATCAAAGGAAGAAATTCTTGCAAAGTATACTGAAGTTATGAACGGACTCAAGACAGGCGTTTCTTCATATGACAAGAAGGAATACCAGCGTATAGCTGATGATTATGACTTTGGTACAGTCGGCAACCTCATTCTTCCCATCGCTCAGAACATTATGATAAGTGAAGATGAGGCTCAGATTCAGAATCTGACTGACAGGGAACAGCTTCCCGTTGTCAATAATATAAAGGGTTGTCTTCTTACCGATGCAAGCAGAATAAAAGCTGCAAAAATGTATGAAGATGATACGACGATAAAGATTGATATCGTTCTTCATGATGAGGTTAATCCTCTTCCTGCCGCAGCAAATGCAACTTCCTGTAACAGTGCAGTCGGTTCAATGTTTACTCCTGCAAGTCAGAAGGAAATTGATGACATCGTTGCAGAGTTTTCAGGCGTCATTGCAATAAATCAAATTAAGATTACAGCAAAAGACTGTACATCTACTGTTGTTTTTGATAAATATACCGGCGAAATCGAAACTCTTGAACAGACAATGAACTACTTCATTGAAGTTGATGCACGTGCCGTTATTGTTCCTATGTCAGGTTATGCAACAGTGGTAAACAAGCTTGAAATCAATAATATCGCTTATAAGGGTTATCATACTAATGCAACATCAAAGGAAGATATTCTGAATGTTTATACCGAAGTTATGAACGGACTCAAGGCAGGCGTTGCTTCATACGATAAGAAGGAATACCAGCGTATATCAGATGATTCTGACTTTGGTACAGTCGGCAACCTCATTCTTCCCATCGCTCAGAACATTATTATAAGTGAAGATGAGGCGGAAATTCAGCACAGAGATGATATGGAGCAGATTCCCGTTCTTAATAATAAAAAGGGATGTCTTCTTACAGATACAAGCAAGATAAAGGCTGCTCATATGACTGAACGTGACGGTAAGACAACAATCGTTATTGTTCTTCACGATGAAGTAAGTCCTCTTCCTGCAGCAGATGGTGCATCATCCTGTGACAGTGCTGTAGGTTCAATGTTCAATCCACTTAGCCGGAAAGAGCTTGATGATATAGTTGCTGAGTTCTCAGGCGTTGTTACAATAAATAAGTTGCAGATTACAGCAAAAGACTGTACGGCTACGCTTGTATTTGATACATATACAGGTGAGGTTGAGATGCTCGAACAGAAAATGCATTTCTATATCGAAGTCGATGCAAAGGCTGTTATTGTGCCTGTGACATGCTATGCAACAATCACAAACAGCATGACAATCAATAACATAGAATACAGATAAACTAATCCAAGGAACTGTTTTTACAGTTCCTTTTTTGTTATGAAAAATGTTAATTGTTTAAAACAATGTTTAAAACTCAGAGTTCTGAACAAGTATTGAACATTTTGCGACAGTTTTTGAACAAGTTTTGCACATTTTTATGCGACCGCATAGGGTGAAAAAACGCATTCTCAATGTCAATCACAATATCTTTATCATTTTTATTATCTTTATTATTATCATTATCATTATCGGCATTTCTGGTATCCAGTCGCAGCGACCGCATGCGAGCGCATAAATCAGAATTTGTCGGGATAATGCACAATGCAAAATGCATAATGAATAATTATATATTTCTCGTCGTAGGAGCTGCCATTGGCAGTCCGTCGTAATACAAACATATTTCGTAGGGCTGGTTGCCCTGTCAAGTGTAACATGGTAAACAGGAGTGCAAGGACATGGTATACACATTTAGAGCCTTGAAATATGTCTGTTAATAAGTGTACCGTCATGAACGGAGAACTCAGCAAGTATAAAATTACGATAACAGGCAATAAATGAATCCCCATGGGGATTCGGGC
>JAFUIY010000014.1 GCA_017473925.1 Clostridia bacterium
ATTCATTTATTGCCTGTTATCGTAATTTTATAATTGCTGAGTTCTCCGTTCATGACGGTAAACTTATTAACAGACATATTTCAAGGCTCTAAATGTGTATACCATGTCCTTGCACTCCTGTTTACCATGTTACACTTGACACAATGGCAGCCCCTACGAAGAGAAACATATAATTGTGCATTATGCATTTTGCATTGTGCATTATCCCGATAAATTCTGATTAACGGAGGAATTATGGAACAGAAATTTATTGATATAGAAGAAAATCTGAAGGTTATCAGGAACAGGATAAACGAGGCGGCGGTGAGAAGCGGAAGAAGTGAAAATGATGTCCGTTTCATGGCTGTCACAAAAACCGTTGACCCTGTTTACATAAATCATGCAATAAAATGCGGAATTGACCTTATCGGTGAGAACAAGGTTCAGGAATTTCTCGGTAAAAAAGACGCTCTGAATCTTGACGGTGTCGAAAAACACCTTATCGGTCATCTGCAGTCAAACAAGGTCAGGAAAATCATCACCGAGGTTGATATGATTCAGTCCGTTGACAGTGTTTCCCTTGCAAAGGAAATTGAGCGTCAGGCTGAAAAAAACAACATGACTGCAAATGTTCTCATTGAAGTTAATGTGGGTGACGAGGAAAGCAAAACAGGAATGGACAAGTCACTTTTCCTTGAATCCTTTGCCGAAATTGCCGAAATGAAGCACATTCACATCAGGGGGCTTATGACAATTCCCCCGATTTGCGAAAATAAAGCCGAATTGACAAAATTTTTTGACGAAATGTATCATATGTTTATTGACATTAAGGCGAAAAAATTAGATAATGTAAGTATGGACATTCTGTCAATGGGAATGTCGGGCGATTTTGAAGAAGCCATACTCTGCGGTTCAGACCTTGTAAGAGTCGGCTCTGCAATTTTCGGCCCGAGGATTTATAAGTGAGTTATTCCGATTAAATATAAGAGAGGATTGTTTTTATGAGTATCTGGGAAAAATTTAAAAACTACATGGATGTGCCCGAACCGGACTATGATGAGGACGAAGCGGAAGAAATTGAAGAAGAGGAAGAGGTTGCAGCTCCCCGTAAGGCAAGAACAGCAGGTGAGAGAAAAGCATCTTCCCGTTCTTCATCAGGCTATGACTATAATCTTTCAGCCTTTGACAAGCCCGTGTCATCACAGCCCCGTCAGTCATCCTATAAGAGTGTGAGCCACTCAACAAAGGTTGTTGACATTCACACAACTGCAAAGCTTCAGGTTGTTCTCACAAAACCCGAGAAGTTTTCAGATGCAAGGGAGATTGCAGACAATCTCAATGAAAAGAGGACAATAGTTCTCAACCTTGAGTCAACAAACAAGGACGAAGCACTCAGACTTCTTGACTTCCTCAGCGGTGTTGCTTATGCAAACGACGGTGAAATCAAGAAAATTGCAAAAAGCACATTCATCATCACTCCCTACAATGTTGATGTTATGGGTGACCTGCTTTATGAGCTTGAAAACAACGGCGTTTATTTCGTATAAAGAGAAATTAAGAACGGAAGGTAATTGATATGACTGCTGAAGAAATGAGAAAATACAGCTTTGAATCACTCCCCGAAGGCGGCTACTCAAAAGAAAGTGTTGATGCTTTTGTTGAAAACTCAGCAAAGGCTTATGACGAGCTTTTTGAAGAAAACAAGGAAATCGTAAGAAGACTTACCATTTTCGCAAAGAAGCTTGACGAATACAAGCGTAACGAGAGCTACATGACAGAAACTCTCCTTACAGCCCAGAAGACAGCAGCACAGACTATTTCAGGTGCTGAATCTGTTGTTGCAAAGATGATTGAGGCTGCCAAGAACGAAGGCAGAAAAATCGTCAACGATGCAAGAGAGCGTTCAAACGAAATCTATGCAGACAGAGACAAGATAATGGCTGAGGCTGAAGCAGCTCTTGAAAAGGCTAAGGCAGAGGCAGAAAAGGAAGCTCAGAAGATTATCGACAATGCCAATGCTCAGGCACAGGCAACCGTTGACGGTGCAAAAGCAGGTATTCAGCGCACAATCGACGATATCAACTCCAATGCCGACACCGTTATAAAGGAAGCAAACGAAACTGCTGACAAGATTGTCGGCGAAGCAGTGGGCAAGGCTCAGGCAACCGTTGACGGCATCATCGCAGATGCAAACAAGGCTAAGGCTGAGGGTGAAGCTCTCAGGGCTGAAGCTTTTGAAATGAAAAAAGAGGCTGTTCTTTACAAGGAAGAGCAGACAAAGCTTGCCGATGCATACAGAGAATAGCAGACAGCTCTCGGCAATACATACAAGGATGAGCAGAAGAAGCTCGGCGACATCTACAAGGCAGAGCAGGAAAAGCTCGCTGATGCATACAGAGAAGAGCAGAAGACTCTTGCCGATGAATACAGAAACGAACAGACAAAGCTCGGTGACCTTTATAAGAGTGAGCAGATAAAGTATGCCCACGAAGAGGCAAAGAATATCAGAAATCAGGCTGAAGCTTTCGCAGGCAGTGTAACTGCAAAGGCAAAGGCAGCTGCAGCAGGTATTCTTCTTAAGGCTCAGGCAGATGTCAACAGACTCAACGATGAGCTTGCAGAAAGACTCACTGCAATCAACTCAGCAATCGATGCGGCAGCACAGAGATATACTGCAATCAGCACAGTCGCAGACGAAATGCTCGCAAAGCTCAGTGAAATCCCTGCTCCTGCAGAAATGCCTTCAGCAGAGCATCTTGAGGCTGACGAAACAGTCTTTGCAACAGACAGTGATGCACTTGATACAGCTGTTGTCACAGAGGATATTGATGCAGTTCTCCTTTGCTTCGGCATTGACTCTGCAGAAATGACAAAGGCTGCAAATCAGCTTATCGAAGACGAAAAGGCTGCAGTTGAGGCTGCTCAGGCAGAAGCAGAGGCTCAGGCAGAAGCAGAGGCAGAAGAAATTGTTGAAGAAATAATCGCAGAAGCTGAAGCAGCAGAAGAGGCAGAGGAAATTGCCGGAACAACAGAAGCAGTCGAAGAAGCAGAAGAAGCTCCCGAAGAAGCTGTTGAAGTTGTTGAAGAAACAGCCGAAGAAACAGCTGAAGAGGTTATTGAAGAAGTAACTGAAGAAACAATTGAAGAGGCAGAAGAAATTGCCGCTGAAGATGAAGAAAAAACATTGTACGCAGAAGATTTCGATTTTGATTTCAATTTTGACGATGCAGAAGAAATCCCCGGAACACTCGATGAAGGCATAACAGAAACTCTTGCTCAGGAAGAAGCAGAGGAAATTGCCGCAGAAGCTCAGGAAGAGCTCGATGAAACAATTGAAGATGCTGAAGAAGCAGTCGAAGAGATTGCGGAAGAAGCAGAAGAAGAAATCGAAGAAATCATCGAAGCAGCTGAGGAACAGCCTGAGGAAATCGCAGAAGACGAAGAAGCCGGAGAAGATGAAGAAGATTTCGGTGAGCTTTTCGACGATGACTGGAGTGACCTTGCAGCTGATGATGAAGATGATGTAAAGGTCTTTGTTCCCGAAATTCCTGCTCAGGAGGAAGAGGAAGAAGATAATATGGGCTTTGAGGATGTTGACCTTTCAGACCCCGTTTTTGCAGATGAAAATGTGCAGACAGAGGACTTTGAAATAGATTTCAGCATGTTTGAAGTAGATGAAGCAAAGAAACAGGCAAGGGAAGCTGAAAGAGCAGAAATGCATTCCCGTAAAAAGAGAAGAAAGAAAAGATAATGTCTAAAAAAAGATATATTGTTTTCACCCTGCAGATGGTTTCAGCGGCAGTTCTTGTCCTTGTTGACCAGTGGATAAAAAAGCTTGCCGTTGACAATCTCATGGGAAAAGAGGATGTCATTCTCCTGAAGGATTTTCTCGCATTATCCTATGCGGAAAATACAGGTGCCGCATTCTCTGCCTTTTCGGATTCAACAACGGTGCTCTCAGTTGTGACATTGCTGTTGCTTCTCGGCGGTGTGGTTTTCCTGCTTCTCGGCAAGGTTCAGGGCAAGCTTATGAACATCTGCGCAGTGCTTATCCTTGCAGGCGGTGCAGGTAATCTTATTGACAGATTTGCACAGGGCTATGTTGTGGATTATATAAAGACACTGTTCATTGATTTCCCCGTGTTCAATTTTGCCGATATCCTTGTGGTTGTGGGTTGCTTCACACTCATGGGATATCTGATTTATGACATCATCAGGGAAGAAAAACAGAAAAAGAAGGAGAAAGCCGATGGAAATTCTTGAATTTGCAGTCACTGAGTCAGGGCTCAGGCTTGACAAATTCCTTTCGGAAAATTCATCCCTTTCCCGCAGTGCTGTGGCATCCCTTATCGAAGACGGCAAGGTTACCGTCAACGGTAAAGCTGCGGCAAAAAGCATAAAATTAAAACAGGGAGATGTTGTTTCGGCTGAGATACCTGAGCCCACGGAGCTCGATGTCACGGCTGAGGATATCCCCCTTGAAATTGTTTATGAGGACGATGACCTGCTTGTTGTCAACAAGCCCAAGGATATGGTTGTTCACCCGGCTCCCGGTAATTACACGGGCACCCTTGTCAATGCACTGATGTTTCACTGCGGTGACAGTCTTTCGGGCATAAACGGAGTTATAAGACCGGGCATCGTTCACAGAATCGACAAGGACACAAGCGGACTGCTTATCGTTGCAAAAAACGACAAGGCACATGTTTCCCTTGCAGAACAGATTCAGGCACACTCTTTCACAAGAGAGTACGAAGCCGTTGTTGTGGGTAATTTCAGGGAGGATACGGGCACAATTGACCGACCTCTCGGCAGAAGTCCCCGGGACAGAAAAAAGCAGGCAGTAAACGGGCTTAATCCCCGTAATGCCGTCACTCATTATGAGGTTATCGAAAGATTTACGGGCTTCTGTCATTGCAGATTCCGTCTTGAAACGGGCAGAACACATCAGATAAGAGTTCATGCCGCTTCAATGGGACACCCCGTTGCAGGTGACACCGTTTACGGCGACGCAAAGCACACCCACGGTCTGCAGGGACAATGCCTCCACGCAAGAAAAATCGGGTTCATCCACCCCACATCAGGGGAGTATATGGAGTTTACATCCGATTTGCCCGAATATTTCACACAGTTCCTTGAAAAAATAAAAAAATAGTATAAAGCTAATAATACACGGTGAATAATTAAGGCTTGGGGAAAAGTCCTTTAAATCTGTATATATTTAACACCTTAGTCCGAATAGTTAGGTATCCGAATAACGTAGGGCGGCTTGCCCTCAAGCCGCCGATTGCGAACTTTGTGAGCAATAACGGCAAAGCCGTTTCTCATACAATAGTTCATAATTGGTGATTTTATGTTAAAGGAAAACAATAATTATCCCATACGGAAACATCCGAGATTGAAAAACTATGATTACAGTCAGAACGGCAGTTATCATATAACAATATGTACAAAAAACAAAGAGTGTCTTTTAGGCAAAGTCGTTTTTAATCAACAGGCTTCTGATGTTATAAAAATTCATTTGTCCCCTTATGGAATAATTGTTGATAAATACATACAGAGAATTGATTTGGTTTATAAATATATAAAAGTTGATAAATATGTAATTATGCCGAATCATATTCATTTGCTTTTGTCAATCAATCAACCTTTGGATGTGCTTATGAATAAAAATCAAAAGCATGTTAATGTAGAGACTGTTGTAAGAACCTTTAAAAGAATGGTTACAAGAGAAGTCGGCAAATCAATCTGGCAGGAATCATTTTATGATACTGTGCTCGAAGATGACCATGCATATTACAGTGCCTACGAATATATAGAAAATAATCCGGTCTGTTGGATAGCTGATAAATATTACAGCGAATAATAAAAGAATCAGTTTGTTGCATATGTGGAAATCTGAAGATTTCCAATTTGTCTGCGACAAATCGGCGGGATGAGGGCATCCCGCCCTACGTTCCTGAAATTTTAAGTTTGAATGGATGTCTATGAAACAAAAACACCTTTTTGGTCTTGCAGGTGCTGCAGGGGCAGTTGCTCTCGGCTGTGCCGCATATTCCGAGCTCGCAATCAGGACAACAGAATATTCTCTGAATACGGGCAAAACCGACTGTCCCTTGACGGTAACGGTGTTGTCCGACCTGCATTTTTCCGTCTTCGGCAAGGATAACTGCCGTCTTATGAAGGCTGTCAGGGAGACAAATCCCGATGTGATACTCCTTGCAGGTGATTTCTTTGATTATCATCACGGAAAAACAAACACCGACCGTGTTGTGAAAACGATGAAGGCACTCTGCACGGTTGCCCCCGTCTATATGACACCGGGCAATCACGACAAACGGTACGATGTGCAGACCGGTGACGATTTCAGAAAGCATGCTGAAAATGCAGGCGTGACAGTCCTTGACGGCGAAATTGCAGATATTGAAATAAAGGGACAGAAAGTACGCCTCGGCGGTATCTTTGACCACAGTGTCTATCTTGAGGATTACGGTGACCGTTGGCAAAAATCTCCCGTTTACGGATATCTTAAAGAATTTGAAAATACAGAGAGTCTGAAGCTTCTTATGATGCACAGACCCAACACTTTTATATATACAGATGATAAGTGGGATATTGATGCTGTTTTCTGCGGACATGACCACGGCGGAATATGGCAGATTCCCTTTTTCGGAGGTGTCTATGCACCCGAGCAGGGCTTCCTGCCCGAATATTACAAGGGTGAGCACGACCTGTGCGGAACAAAAATGTTCCTTTCAACAGGACTCGAGGGCTACTATATAGTCCCACGGCTCTTCAACAGGGTGGAAATTCTGAAAATTACGGTAAAATAGGTGAAAGAAATGGAAGATAAAAAGGTCTATAGTAATATTGACTTGCTGAAGTTCATTTTTTCATTCTTCATTGTTATGATTCACACATCTTTATTTGCTGATGTGAATGCAACTGCAGATTATGTTTTCGGAAATATAATCACAAGAATTGCAGTGCCCTTTTTCTTTGTTTCAAGCGGCTTCTTCTTCGCAAAGAGCTTTGAATACAATAAACAGAAAAAAGTTGCAGGAACAAAGACGAATTTCAAGCGACTCAGAAAAACCGAGTGGCGTATAATTCTTCTTTATGCAGTCTGGTCTTTTATTTATCTTTTTCTTGCAATGCCCGTAAACTATAACGGCTGGAGCATAAAAAACATTGCAGATTACCTGATTTCATCGGCAGTCAGATTTTCTTATTATCACTTATGGTATATCTATGCTCTTGTTTTTGCCTACCCGATTCTTTATTTCCTTATGAGACATCTGAAACCCAAAGCAGTTGCAGGAATCTGTATTTCTCTTTATGCTGCAGGTTTATTTGTCAACAGCTATGCCTATCTTCTCCCTCTGCAGACAGTGACCTCATTCTTTGAAGGAATCAGTGATGCAACGGGATATTACCTTGCTTCAAACATTCTTTTCAGGGCTCTTCCCCTTATGTGGCTCGGTATATATATTGCAGGACACAGAAAAAAACCGAACAGAGTTCTTTGTGTTGTCGGTTCTGCTATATGCTTCGGACTGTATTTTGCAGAAAATATCCTGCTTTATAAATTTACTGACGGAAAAGCCGAAGGGCATTACCTTATTTTCTCTGCCCTTTGTGTATATTTTATTTTCCTTTGTGCATTACAGTTCAAAAAGACTGTCAATAAGGAAAACGGCATAAGACTGCGTAAGATGAGCACGGTAATATATTGCCTTCATGTAATGGTTCAATTGTTACTGAGCAATTATCTTATCCCCGGAATAAATTCCTTTGTTCTCTTTTTACTTACAAGCATTATAACTGCAGGACTTTCCGTTGCAATTGTGTTGTTGTCTGAAAAAAGAAAACTGAAATTTTTAAGATATCTTTATTAAACTGAACATTGTGCATTATGCATTATGCATTGTGCATTGTGCATTATCATAGGAGTGATAACATGGATGTAAACGTAAAAAAACAGCTTCTTCTCGATGCAGTCAATATCCGTAAGGGTATCATCGAGGGAACATTCAATGCAAAATCAGGTCATCCCGGTGGTTCACTTTCAATCGCAGATGTACTGGCTTTTCTTTACAGATGTGAACTGAGAGTTGACGTTTCTGCTCCCAAGGCTGAAAACAGGGACCGACTTGTCCTTTCAAAGGGTCACGCTGCACCTGCACTTTATGCAGCTCTTGCAAATGCAGGCTTCTTCCCCGTGGAGGACCTTAAGACACTCAGAAAGAGCTCTTCATATCTTCAGGGACACCCCAACATGAACTATGTTCCCGGTGTGGACATGAGTACAGGCTCACTCGGTCAGGGTATTTCAGCTGCAGCAGGTATGGCTCTGGGCTCAAAGTTTGCAGGGGATGCATTCAGAGTTTATGCAATCCTCGGTGACGGTGAAATTCAGGAGGGTCAGGTATGGGAAGCAGCAATGTTCGCTGCAGCAAAGAAGCTTGACAACCTTGTTGCAATCGTTGACAATAACAATCTTCAGATTGACGGCACTGTTGAACAGGTCAACTCACCCTATCCCATTGACGAAAAGTTCGCAGCATTCGGCTGGAATGTAATCAATATTGACGGTCACAGCTTTGAAGAAATCGAAGAAGCTTTTGCACAGGCTAAGGCTTGTAAGGGCAAGCCCACAGCAGTTGTCATGAAGACAACAAAGGGCAAGGGCGTTTCATTTATGGAAAATCAGGTTTCATGGCACGGCTCAGCTCCCAATGCTGACCAGTATGCACAGGCTATGGCTGAACTTGATGCCGCAAAGGCAGAACCGGAGGGTTAATCATGGCAGATGTAATCAAAACAGCAACAAGAGATGCCTACGGTAAGGCTCTCGTTGAACTCGGACAGAAAAATGATAAGGTTATCGTTTTTGATGCTGACCTTGCAGCAGCAACAAAGACAGGTATGTTCAAGAAGGAATTCCCCGAAAGATTTATCGACTGCGGTATTGCAGAGGGTAACATGATGGGTGTTGCAGCAGGTATGGCAACAGCAGGTTACACTGTTTTTGCATCCAGCTTCGCAATGTTTGCTGCAGGCAGAGCCTTTGAACAGGTAAGAAACACAATCGGCTATCCCCACATCAATGTAAAAATCGGTGCAACACATGCAGGTATCTCAGTCGGCGAAGACGGTGCAAGCCATCAGTGCTGTGAGGATATCGCACTCATGAGAACAATTCCCGGTATGACAATCATCAATCCTGCTGACGATATCGAAGCAAGACTTGCAGTAATGGCAGCAGCAGAGATGGACGGTCCCGTATATATGCGATTCGGCAGACTTGCAGTGCCCAGAATTTTTGATGAAAACTATAAGTTTGAAATCGGCAAGGGCGTTTACCTCAGAGAGGGCAAGGATGTCACAATCATTGCAACAGGTCTTATGGTCGAAAGAGCTTTACAGGCTGCTGAACAGCTTAAGGCAGAGGGCATTGATGCGGCTGTTATCAATATGGCAACAATCAAGCCTATTGACAGAGATATCATTGTTGATGCGGCAAAGAAGACAGGTGCAATCGTTACAGCGGAAGAGCACAGCGTAATCGGCGGTCTCGGCGAGGCTGTTGCAGGCGTTGTTGCAGAGACAACTCCCGTACCCGTACTCAGAGTAGGTGTTGAGGACACATTCGGCAAGTCAGGTCCTGCACTTGAGCTTCTTGAAATATTCGGCCTCAATGCAGAAAATATCTGTGCAAAAGCAAAACAGGCAATTGAGAACAAGCAGTAAATTGTCGAGGTCTTTCAAATTCGCAATTCGCAATGCTCAATTCGCAATTTCGGAACACCTGACGGTGTTGAATTATATAATTGTGAAATCAACCCGGTAGGGGCGCCCATCGGGCGTCCGTTCGAGGGATATGTAAATAACGTAGGGCGGGTTGCCCTGTCAAGTGTAACATGGTAAACAGGAGTGCAAGGACATGGTATACACATTTAGAGCCTTGAAATATGTCTGTTAATAAGTTTACCGTCATGAACGGAGAACTC
>JAFUIY010000015.1 GCA_017473925.1 Clostridia bacterium
GACGGATGTGATATATTTGCTTCGCAAATGTGATATAATTTGCCTTCGGCAAATTGTTTCGGAAGCCCTGCGGGCTTGGATTATATAATTGTGCATTATGCATTTTGCATTGTGCATTATCCCGACAAATTCTGATTTGTATATGGTTTTATAACCAATAAAAAATGCAGTTCGTAAAATGCTTTAACGAACTGCGTTTTTTTTATTTATTTCAGGAAAATCATTCCTGCCTGAGGAACATCAATCTGCTGTAAATCAGCAGTGATATTTCCTGATGAAACAGTATCACCCATGCAGTTGACAACTGTGTATACTTTGTCTTTTGCTCCCTTTATAACAAGGCTTGTCATTGCCGATGCATTCACTATTACTGCTTCATAGGTGTTGACGGAAGCAAGGGGTGAAGTGAAAACAGATATAACCGATTTGTTGCCGAGTGTACTGCATGCCGAGCTGTAATTGCATTCGGGGTTTTCAGCTGTAAGCTTCCCGTCAAGAAGTACGTTTTTCCATTCCTTCCAGAATGAAGTGTAATGACGGAGCATTCTGTAATGTGTTCCGGGGAGCTTATCAACCCTTACGGACACCTGAGGAACACCGTAAAGAATGCTTGCAAACTGCAGAGCAGCATTTTCTGCCGTGTCGTCTGTATTCCACATAATCATGTCTGAATGTACTGCTGTTCTGCCTGATGTCATACGGAGATTAATGACACCGACTCTGTTTTTCAGTATATCGCAGGGACAGTCGCCTACACGGAGCATGTTGCCGTATTTTCTGATTGACGGCCCTACATATGACTGACGGAATTCAATAAGAATTTCAGGATTGATTTCTGTGAGCGTTGCTCTTACTTCGCCCATAAGTGCATGAATTGCATCTTCAAGGGACTGATAATCACGCTTATCATCATATTCAAGGGATTTTCCTTTAAGGACAAAGGAATCAATGAAATCAAGCTTCAGTCCGTCAAGCTTCCATTCACTGACAGCTTTACTGTAAATGCTGACAAGGTATTCACGGACTTCCTTGTATCTCGGGTCAAGACCGAAGAAATCCTTGTCATTGCCTGAGCCCTCAAGAAGCATATCCTTGAAGATGTCATAATTTTCTGTGTATTTTCCCATGAAAGGCACTGAGTACCACAGCATGACCTTCATGCCGATATTGTGGATTTCTTCGACAAGTGAAGCCATGTCACCCATTTTCTTCGGTGCAACATTCCAGTCACCGCAGTAGGCATAACCGCGGTTGTTGTCGTCTGTCTGCCAGCCGTCGTCAATTATAACGGTTTCAAGACCTATTTCCTTTGATGCCTTGCATTCCTTGATGATTTCATCCCTGTCAAGCATCTGATGGAAGCTGTACCAGAGGGAATCCATAGGCATTTTTGCACCTTCGGGTACATATGCAGCTTCATATCCGCATTCATTTTCCCACCATGCTGCAGTGTCATAAATACTGTCATAATAGGGAATGTCACGCATGTCAATACGGACAGTTGCCGTGTATTCTTTTCTTGGTGAAGTTGGGATTGTGAAAAACTCAATTTTACATGCAAAGGTTGCATCTTCTTCACGAAGTCCTGTCTTAATGCTTACGGGTGTGTCAACATCCGATACTGCAATGAGAAGCTTGTTTCTGCCCTTTGCAGATATTAGCTCCTGAACGGGCATCCATGAAGCAAGCCTTGTTTTTACGGTTATCTGTCCCCATTCAAAGCCGAGTCCGTGAATATCAAGCATTCCGGGATTCCATGTGGAAGCTATATCCGATGCAGGAAAAAACCATTTTATTTCAAAGGTCTTTGGAATCTCAGCCTCAGGTAATGTCATGCTGACGGTAAGGTAAAGTATATCTCCGTCTTTTTTTTCGTTAAGACTTATTTTTGCGTTTTTGTTTCCGCCTGATACAGAGAATTTCATGCTGATTATCCTTTCAGTTTTTTATTTTATCAAGAAGCTCGTAAGGGATTTTCAGGTTTCCTTTTCCCGTACCGAGTTCATAACCGTCTTTGTTGGTGCCGTGGAAATCCGAACCGCCCGAAAGCTGTAAGCCAATATCATCAGCCATTTTTCTGAAACGGCAGTTCATCTCTTCCGTATATTCGGTGTAATAGCCCTCAATGCCGTCAAGACCGCATTTTTTCAGCTGTGTCAGCAGCTTATACAGCTCTTCGTCAGATTTCCCTGTCTGATTAAGATGTGCAAGAAAAGCTTTACCGTGACTTTCATGAATAATTCTGATTGCATCCTCAGGAGAGAGAGTGCTTCTTTCCACAAAAGCAGGCTTGCCGAATGAAAGATACCTGTCAAATGCTTCCTTGATTGACGAAACATAGCCCTTTTTCAGCATTGCCTTTGCAATCTGACTTCTGCCTGTGACTTTTGAGGTAGCCTCTTTAAGAATGTCATCAATAGTTATGTGAATGCCGAGACCTGCCAGCAGCTCAATTACCTTGTAATTTCTTATATCACGCTGAATTATCATTTCATCGAGAATGTTTTTTATGGCAGGGCAGTCAATGTCAAAATCAAGCCCTAAAAGATGCATCTCCGTGTCTGCCGCAACGGAAAACTCAATTCCCGTAATAACTTCAATGCCGATAGCCCTGCCCGTTTCAATCGCTTCAACAAGACCGTCAATTGTGTCGTGATCGGTCAGTGCAATTGCCGAGAGACCTTTTTCTTTTGCAAGCTTTACCACTTCTGAGGGAGAAAGAGTGCCGTCTGAACAGGTGGAGTGGGTGTGTAAATCAATGTATTTATTCATCAGTCATACCCTCTGCAAAATATCCGATTTCATCGAGCATAGAGTTTATATCCTTAAGATAATTCCTTAGTGCTTCGTCACGGTCAAATAGCCTTGCAACCTTTCTGACCTGCCTTATGAAGGCATAATCGGGCTTTATATTGTTGTATAATACGGGACAGCCTGAAATGCCTCTGATGTCAGCCCTTGCATCGTAACCCTCTTCTGTTATCATCGGAAAATAGGGGTAGATACGGCAGGCAAGAGGTCTTGTCTTTCTGTCACAGGTGCCGCCGCATACAACCATTCTGTAACCCATGTTGCCGTCACAGTCTTTTATTTCAAAGCCGTCAGTGTCTTTTATAATTTCTTCCTCATAAGGGAACAGCCACATTCCCGTGTCACCGTCACCCTTACAGCATTTTCCGCCGCAGAGCTTGCCGCAGTCGTAGGAAAGGGGAGTGACTCTCTCAAGAAGCTCATAAGCCTTTTTTATAAGATAAGTGTTGTTCATTTTATCACCGATGATATTATATATTATCTGTAATTTATTTTCAACAGTATGCAAAACAAAAAGTGACATATCCGTATCGGATATGTCACAGATTTTTTAACCTATATTATATGTGAGTGCTTCACTCACATTGCCCCATACATCCTCTGCAACAACGGTGATTGTGCTGCCATCTTTGACTCTGAATGAATTAAATGTAATTGTTTCGGGTACATCTGCAAAGTAATACTCTGAAAGCTCCCATGCAGAATGTGTTATATTACCCTCGGCATTTGTAACGGTCAGTCTGTAAAGGAACACTTCATTGTCACCCTCAACCTCTGCCTGAGGTACTGTTACGGTAAAGCTGCCGTATTTTTCTGAAACAGTAAGCTGTGCATCAGCTTTGAACTCGGGAGCTGAAGAAAGAAGCTTTCTTGCTTCAAAATTGTATTTGAGCTTGACGGGTGATGCAACATTATCAATGAGATATTCTGCAACAAACACACCCTTGTCAACATCAAGAACTTTTACAAGTACTCTGTTGAAGGCATCAACCTCAATCATAAGAGCCTGTGTCATTGTTTTGTAGTTGTCAGGATGAATCGTGTTTTCGTCATCAACTGTGAATTCATAATATGCAAGACCGCCGTCATTGATGGCAGTAAAAGTGCCCTGCCAGATTGCTCTGGGATCATTTGCCGGATAGTGTGAATGACCTGAAATATCTATAACCTGAGGATACTTTTCAAGCACATCTCTGAAGAAATCCATTCCCCAGCCGTCTATGTCATAGCTTCCGTAAACAGTGTCCTTGATATGCTCGTGGTTGAAAACAAATACAGGCTGTAAGGGTGCATCCTTTACGGCGATGCTCAGCTGTTCGTCAAGCCATGTTTTCTGTTCTTCTGAATAATGAACACCGTTTTTGCCTCTTGAAATGCCGATGAAATGATAGCCGTTTATAATACGGTGGAAATCAGTTTCCTGACCTGTCATCTGAGTAAATATATCAAGGGATTCTGAGCCGTACATGTTGCCGTCATGTGATTTTGCAAGAACTGCAAGACGTTCTGTACCCTCACGGAGAACGGAATCTGTTGTTGCGACGAATGATGCAAAGGATGTGAATGCACCGTCATCGGTAACATCACCCGAAAATATAACTGCATCAAGCTTTGTGTAATCCTTGTCAGCATCAGCATAAGCGTAAGCAGAATTTATCATTTTTGCAACACGCTTACAACCCTTATCACCGAGAGTTGCTATATGTGTGTCACTTGTTGCAATGAATCTTACAACGGGGATAAAATCATCATCTGTATTTTCAGGTGCCGGAGCACTGACATAAGGAATAAACAGAGATGCAAAAAAAGTGAAAACAGATAAAATAATTGAAATGAATGACATAAAATCATCCTCCTTTGAATACATTATAATTATTTTATCTTTAAAAATCAATGATATTATTATATGAATTTCTTGAAATGCTTTTTATGTTATGATAAAATGACAGCATATGAGGTGATAATTTATGAAAACATTTCTTTTTCAGGGCGACTCTATAACCGATGCCTGCAGGGAAGATGACGACAGAATTAATTGCGGACTCGGTAAAGGCTATCCTTTGCTTGTTGCCGCAGATTTTCTTAAAAACAGAAAAGATGATTTCTGTTTTCTCAACCGTGGTCAGAGCGGTGACAGAGTAACTGATATTTATGCCCGTATCAAGGAAGATATAATCAATCTGAAGCCTGACTGTATGTCAATTCTTGTGGGTGTCAACGATGTATCTCATGAGCTGACAATGCAGTGCGGTGTTGATGAAGTGAAATACGAAAAAGTATACTCTATGCTTATAGATGAAATCAGAACGGCACTGCCCGATATACAGATTATCATTCTTGAGCCCTTTGTTCTCAGAGGTACGGCAACTGAGGCATTGTGGGAGCAGTTTGACTGTGAAGTCAGAAAAAGAGCAGAGGCTGCAAAGCGTGTTGCAGAAAAATTTGATTTAACCTTTGTTCCTCTGCAGAAGCTGTTTGATGAAGCCGTGGCTGACAGCAATGCAGAGTACTGGAGTGCAGACGGTGTGCATCCCACATATGCAGGACATCAGCTTATAAAAGAAGAACTTGTGAAGGCAATAAATCAAATGGTTTTATCCTGATTGAAAATTATGTGCAATGCATACATAATTCATCACTTTAATTTGTTAAAGTTTTTTGTCAGAAAAGTGTTGACTTCTATTTTTCTTTTTAGTATAATAACCACAATACAGATAAACGCAATGACAAGGCTAAAGGGTCATTCGTAGCGGTGTTTTCAGAGAGCAGTCGGGTGGTGTGAGGCTGCAGCCGTGAGTGATCGTATCTCTCCTTCGAGCGGTCGACTGAACACCGTCATTTGACGGTCGTGTAGGAAGAACGGAGCTTCATCGTTAAAGAAGTAGCATATTCGGCTTCGTGCCCGATGTGTGAATTGAGTGGGTGATTTTTCACCAATTAGAGTGGTACCACGGACTTATGCTCCGTCTCTTTGTTGAGACGGAGTTTTTCTATTTATCTGTATAGTATTATCATAATAGTATCAGCAGAGGTGATTCCATGAGAGGAACAGAAAAGTACACAAGACAATTTTTTATGCCCCCCGAAGTAAAAGGTGAGTGGATGCATAAAACTTATATCGACAAAGCACCCATCTGGTGTTCTGTTGACCTTCGTGACGGCAATCAGTCACTTATTATCCCCATGAGTCTTGAAGAAAAGGTTGAGTTCTTCAAGCTTCTCGTAAAAATCGGTTTCAAGCAGATTGAAGTCGGTTTCCCCGCAGCGAGTGAAACTGAATACCAGTTCCTTCGTACACTTATTGAAAATGACCTTATCCCCGATGATGTCACAATTCAGGTTCTCACTCAGTCAAGAGAACATATTATAAAGAAGACTTTTGAAAGCCTTGCAGGTATCAAGAATGAAAATCATGTTATCGTTCATCTTTACAACTCAACTTCGGTTGCACAGAGAGAACAGGTTTTCAGAAAAACAAAAGAAGAAATAAAGCAGATTGCAATTGACGGTGCAAAGCTTTTCGATTCACTTGCAAAGGAATACGGCGTGAAGTACCGTTATGAATATTCACCCGAATCATTCACAGGTACAGAGCCCGAATACGCACTTGAAGTATGTAATGCCGTTCTTGACGTATGGCAGCCCACTCCCGACAGAAAAGTTGTTATCAATCTTCCCGTAACGGTTCAGCATTCAATGCCTCACGTTTACGCAAACCAGATTGAATATATGAGCAACAATATGAAATACAGAGAGAATGTTGAAATTTCGCTTCATCCTCATAACGACAGAGGCTGTGCCGTTGCAGACTGTGAATTAGGTCTTCTTGCAGGTGCAGACAGAATCGAAGGCACACTTTTCGGCAACGGTGAAAGAACAGGTAATGCCGATATCGTAACACTAGGTATGAATATGTTCTCTCAGGGTGTTGACCCCGAACTTGATTTCTCAGACATGCCCGAAATCGTGGCTGTTTATGAAAAAGTCACAAGAATGTCGGTTTATGAGCGTTCACCCTATTCGGGCAACCTTGTTTTTGCTGCTTTCTCAGGCTCACATCAGGATGCTATCGCAAAGGGTATGAAATACAGAGAAGACAACGACTGCGAACACTGGACAGTTCCTTATCTTCCCATCGACCCCAAGGATGTCGGCAGGGAATACAAGACAGACGTTATCCGTATCAATTCACAGTCAGGCAAGGGCGGTATCGGTTATCTTCTTGATAAGCAGTACGGTTACATTCTCCCCATGAAGATGAGAGAAAATGTCGGCTACTGCGTAAAGGATGTTTCCGACAAGGCTCACAAGGAGCTTCAGCCCCAGGAAGTTTTCGAGGTATTCAAAGAGAACTATATCAATATCATTGACGGTCCCGTTAAATATATTGATTGTCACTTTGTCCGTAAGAATGACACAGTCGCTTACCTCACATTTGAAAAAGACGGTGTGGTTGACGATATCGCAGGTAACGGTAACGGTTCACTTGACGCTGTTGTTAAAGCACTTCACAAGGGCGGAATTAAATTTGACCACCTTGAATATACAGAACATGCTCTGAATATGGGCTCAACATCAAAGGCTGTTTCTTATGTCAGCATCACAATGCCTGACGGTAAAGTCAGCTGGGGTGTCGGTGTTGATGACGATATCATTCTTTCATCAGTTTATGCTCTGTTCTCAGCTGTCAACAGATACGAAAAATCAAAGTAAGGAGAAATTATTATGGGTATGACAATGACACAGAAGATTCTTGCCGCTCATGCAGGGCTTGAATCGGTTGAAGCAGGTCAGCTTATCATGGCAAAGCTTGACCTCGTTCTCGGCAACGATATCACTTCTCCCGTTGCTATCAATGAATTTGAAAAGAACGGATTCAATAAAGTTTTTGACAATACAAAGGTTGCTATGGTTATGGACCACTTTGTTCCCAACAAGGACATCAAAGCGGCTCAGCAGACAAAGCAGTGCAGAACATTTGCAAAATCATTCAATATCACAAACTATTACGATGTAGGCGAAATGGGTATTGAACATGCACTTATCCCCGAAAAGGGTCTTGCAGCTCCCGGTGACTGCATCATCGGTGCAGACTCACACACATGCACATACGGTGCTTTAGGTGCTTTCTCAACAGGTATCGGCTCAACCGATATGGCAGCAGGTATGGCAACGGGCAAGGCATGGTTCAAGGTTCCGTCAGCTATCAAGTTCACTCTTACAGGTGCACTCAACAAGGGTGTTTCGGGTAAGGATGTTATTCTTCACATCATCGGCATGATTGGTGTTGACGGTGCTCTCTACCGTTCAATGGAATTTACGGGTGAAGGTCTTCACTCACTTTCAATGGATGACAGACTTGCAATGGCTAACATGGCTATTGAAGCAGGAGCAAAGAACGGCATCTTTGAAGTTGACGACAAGACACTTGAATATGTAAACGGCAGAGTAAACCGTGAATTCACAGTTTACAAGGCAGACGAAGACGCAGTTTACGATGAAGAATATGTAATCAATCTTTCAGAAATCGTTTCAACCGTTGCTTGTCCTCATCTTCCCGAAAACACAAAGCCTGCAAGTGAGCTTACAGATATCGTACCCGACCAGGTTGTTATCGGCTCATGCACAAACGGCAGAATTTCAGATATGGAAGCTGCAGCAAATATCCTCAAGGGCAAAAAGGTTGCAAAGGATATCAGAGTTATCGTTATCCCTGCAACTCAGACAGTATATAAAGAATGCATCAAGCGTGGTTATATGGATATTTTCATTGACGCAGGCTGTGCAGTTTCAACTCCCACATGCGGACCTTGTCTGGGCGGTTATATGGGTATCCTCGCTGATGACGAAATCGCAGTTGCAACAACAAACCGTAACTTCGTAGGCAGAATGGGTGCAAAGAGCTCAAAGATTTACCTTGCAAGCCCCGAAGTAGCAGCAGCAACAGCAGTTGCAGGACATATTGTTGACCCGAAAGATTTTATTTAATTTGCAATTATCAATGTGCAATGCGCAATTGCGGAAGGGGTAAACCCCTTAACCCCCATTTTATAAATCAACACCGTAAGGTGTTCCGAAATTGCGAATTGTGAATTTCCAATTGCAAATTTACTATCCGGTATTTTAAATATTTTGAAAGGACTTCTTTCTTATGAACGTTAAAGGTTTTGTACATAAATACGGTGACAACGTTGACACAGACGTTATCATCCCTGCAAGATATCTCAATACGGCAAATCACAAGGAGCTTGCTGCTCATTGTATGGAAGATATCGACACGGAATTTGTAAACAAGGTGAATGACGGTGACATTATGGTAGGCGGTGCAAACTTCGGTTGCGGTTCATCACGTGAACATGCTCCCATCGCTATCAAGGAATCAGGTATTTCCTGTGTTATCGCTTCAACTTTTGCAAGAATTTTCTACAGAAACGCTATAAACATCGGTCTTGCAATTCTTGAATGTCCCGAAGCGAGCGAAAAAATCGCAGCAGGTGACGAGGTTGCAGTTGACTTTGATACAGGTGTTATTACAAACATCACAAAGAACGAGGAATACAAGGCTCAGCCTTTCCCCGAATTCATAAAAGAGATTATCGCATCAAACGGTCTTCTCAATTCACTCAAGTGAGGGTAAAATTATGAAAAAAGTTATTACAGTTCTCAAAGGTGACGGAATCGGCCCCGAAATAGTTGACGAAGCTCTCAAAGTGCTCGGAAAAATCGGTGAAAAGTACGGTCACGAATTTGAATATAAATATGTAGACATCGGCGGTTGCTCAATCGACAAATACGGTGTGCCTATCACAGATGAAGGCATGGCACAGTGCAAAAACTGTGACAGCGTTCTCCTCGGTGCAGTCGGCGGCCCCAAATGGGATAACTGTCCTCCTGCAATCCGTCCCGAAAAGGCACTTCTTGCAGTAAGAAGCGAACTCGGTCTTTTCGCAAATCTTCGTCCCACAAAGCTCTTCCCCCAGCTTGCAGATGCATCACCTCTCAAGCCCTCAGTTGTCGGTGACGGCATTGACCTTCTCATCGTCAGAGAGCTCACAGGCGGTATATACTTCGGCAAGAGAACAACAGGCGAAGAAAACGGTGAAAAGTTTGCCGCAGACGAACTCAAATATTCAGAACACGAAATTGAAAGAATCGGCAGAGTTGCTTTTGAATCGGCAAGAAAGAGAAGAGGCAAGGTTTCTTCTGTTGACAAGGCAAATGTTCTTGATTCTTCAAGACTGTGGAGAAGTGTCATGCACCGTCTTGCAGAAGAGTATTCAGATGTTGAATATGAAGATATCCTTGTTGACAACACAGCAATGCAGCTTATCAGAAACCCCGGCAGATTCGATGTCGCAGTTACAGAGAATATGTTCGGTGATATTCTTTCAGACGAAGCAAGTATGCTCACAGGTTCAATCGGCATGATGCCCTCAGCTTCTCTTTCAGAAGGAACATTGGGTATGTATGAACCCATTCACGGTTCGGCTCCCGATATCGCAGGCATGGACATTGCAAAC
>JAFUIY010000016.1 GCA_017473925.1 Clostridia bacterium
GTCTGTAAGCTCAATACCTGCCTTTGAGAAAGGTGAACCGATAGGACCCATTGAATAAGGAATAACATACATTGTTCTGCCCTTATAGCTGTCCTTAGCTATATCGTAAAGCATTTCATAGCACTTTGAGGGCTCCATCCAATGGTTTGTGGGGCCTGCCTCTTCTTCTGTGGGAGTGCAGATAAGAGTTCTGTCTTCTACACGGGCAACGTCGTTGGGCTTTGTTCTGTGAAGATAGCATTCGGGAAGAAGTTCCTCGTTAAGCTTAATCATTTCACCTGTTGAACAAGCTTCTGCACGAAGTGCATCGATCTGCTCTTTTGAACCGTCAATCCAGACAATTTTGTCGGGCTTTACAAGGTCTGCTTTTTCTTTGATCCATTCAAGAATGGACTTGTTTGTGGTAAGCTCCATTTGATATATCTCTCCTTTTGGAATAATTTACATATTATTTTGCGCAATTTCAACAAGTTTTATTCAACTTTTTTGTAAGGTTAAAATTTTACCAAAATCATATTTATAATACCATTATCCGGGATTTTTGTCAATACCCAATGATGCAATTGCGTTAAGATTTTCTTTTGCAATATGTCCTGCTTTGTATTCATAAAAAGCCTGTGAGCCGACCATTGCAGCATTGTCCCCACATAAGGACAACTCAGGGAAATACAATTCAAGATTATGCTTTTTACAAAGTGATGTGAGTTCTCTTCTGAGTACTGAATTCGCAGAAACACCGCCTGCAACGACAATCTTTTTCTGACCTGTCATTTCTGCAGCCTTCAATACATTTTCAGTCAGGCAATCAACAACTGCTTTGATGTATGATGCACCAAGGTCCTCTACAGATATAGTTTCACCTTTCTGGGATGCATTATGTATTATATTGATAACTGAAGTTTTGAGACCTGAAAAACTGAAATCAAGAGGTGAACCGTCAATTCTGGGATGAGGGAATCTGTATGCATCAGCATTTCCGTCTTTTGCTATTTTATCAAGGTTTGCTCCTCCGGGATAAGGAACGCCCATAGCCCTTGCAGCCTTGTCAAGGCACTCTCCTGCTGCATCATCACGGGTTCTGCCTATAATTTCAAATTCCGTATAGCTTTTTACATTGATTATATGACTGTGACCGCCTGATACAACAAATGAAAGAAAAGAAGGTTCAAGGTCCTGATGTGTTATATAGTTTGCCGCTATATGCGAACGGAGATGATGAACGGGAATAAGAGGCTTCCCTGTTGCAAAAGAAAGACCTTTTGCGAAATTTACACCTACAAGAAGTGCTCCGATAAGTCCCGGTGCATATGTTACACCGATTGCATCAATTGTGTCATAAGTGCATCCTGCATCAGCAAGTGCTTTATCAACAACCCATGAAATGTTTTCAGAATGTCTTCTTGACGCAATTTCGGGTACTACTCCCCCGTATATTTTATGTTCTTCAACCTGAGATGAAATAACACCTGAAAGTACTTTTCTTCCGTCCTCAACAACTGATGCTGCTGTTTCATCACAGGATGATTCTATTGCTAAAATTTTCATTTGGTATCTTCCTTAAAATATTTTGTCATAATATAAGCATCCTCGGTAGGCTTTGAATAGAAATTCTTCCTTACACCGAGATTGATAAAACCCATTTTTTCGTACAACTTCTGTGCAGGAGTGTTTGACACTCTGACTTCAAGGGATAATGTTTCGCATCTCTTATATTCACAGTAATCAGAAAGATATGAAACAAGTCTTTCACCTATACCCCGTCTTCGTAAGCTGTCATCACAGGCAATTGTACAAAGAAAAGCTTCAGGGTGAATTATCTGTGCACAGACATATCCTACAGGCTTATCAAGATACTTTTCAACATAACATATTGATAATTCATTTTCAAGCTCTTCGGAAAAAGACTTCTCACTCCACGGTTCAGAAAAATTCTTCCTTTCAATTCCAGCAACAACAGGTATATCTTCGTTTTCCATAAGTGTAGTTGAAAAGAATAAATCAGAAGCAAGAAGATTGTCTATTTCCTTCTCTATCTGCTCTGCACAATGCCTGTACACATCAATGTCTCCGCCGTAAGGGTCGTCTATGCCGTCACCAAGAAGAATGGCCTTTTCCCCTGCAACAAGCTCAATTATTCCGTAATTATATCTGTCCATACATACAATATAATCACACAGTTCAATTACATAGTTGCTGATTATCCGTGACCGATGCTCCGTGATATCAATATTATAACAGTCCCTTAGAACCTTTATTGCATTTTCGTTGGCACTATCCCCCGTAAAAGCATTAACACCGAAGCTTGCAACGGAACTATAGTCTTCAAACTCTTTTGTTTTTTTCTTAAAAATTGCTTCAGCCATGGGACTTCTGCAGGTATTACCCGAACATACAAAAGCTATATTCATATTGCGTCACCCTTTTGCATCGTACCAGGTTTTTCCTGTATGAGCATCCACAGAAAGCTTAACTGTCAATGAAACGGCATTTTCCATTTCTTCACACAGAATCTGTTTTGCCTTCTCGGCTTCATTTTCGGTAGCTTCAATAATCAGTTCATCATGAACCTGCATAATGAGTCTTGATTTCATGTTTTCATCCCTGAGACGGTTGAATACCTTAACCATTGCAATTTTGATGATATCGGCTGCTGTACCCTGAATAGGCATATTACGGGCAACTCTTTCACCGAATGAACGCTGAATTGCATTTGAAGCCAAAAGCTCAGGAAGGTATCTTCTTCTGCCGAAAAGTGTTTTTACGTAACCGTTTTCTTTTGCTTCCCGAACTACATTATCCATATATTCACGGACACCCGAATAATGATTAAGGTAATTCTCAATATATTTTTTTGCTTCGAAAATTGCTACACCGATATCTTTGCTCAGAGAAAATGCACCTATGCCGTATACAATACCGAAATTGACAGCCTTTGCTCTGCTTCTCATTGTGGAAGAAACCATTTCAACAGGCATATTGAAAACCTGAGAAGCTGTAATTGTATGGATATCTTCATTGTTGTTGAACGCTTCAATCATATTCTTGTCTTCAGCGATTGCAGCAAGCACTCTGAGTTCAATCTGTGAATAGTCAGCATCAATAAGAACATTACCGTTGTCACATGTGAAGAATTTCCTGAGTTCTCTGCCTATCTCCTGTCTGACGGGAATGTTCTGGAGATTCGGTTCTGTTGAAGATAATCTTCCCGTTCTTGTTTCTGTCTGCTGAAATGTTGAATGTATTCTGCCGTCAGCAGAAACAACCTTCAGAAGTCCGTCACAGTAGGTTGATTTCAGCTTCTGTATTGTTCTGTATTCAAGAATTGCAGGTATAATCGGGTGTTCATCATAAAGACTTTCAAGAACATCTGCATTTGTTGAATAACCTGTTTTTGTCTTTTTCTTTACGGGAAGACCGAGCTTTTCAAAGAGGACAATACCGAGCTGTTTAGGCGAATTAATGTTGAATTCATCACCTGAATAGCCATAAATAGTGTTTACAAGCTCATTGATTTTGTTTTCAAGAATCACACCGTAATCGTGTATTCCTGCAAAATCGACCTTGAATCCGTCAATTTCCATTGCTGCAAGAACTTCCGAAAGAGGAATTTCAATATTATGCAATAAATCAGCAGATTCATTTTCGCAGATGATTTCATTGAGCTTTCTTGTAAGCTCACGCATAACTGCACAATCCCTTATCATTGTGTCGTCCGACTCAATTTCACAGATTGTTTTATATGTTTCTGAAAGAATATTAATGGGATATTCTGATGAATTGGGATTCAGAAGATAAGCGGCAAGGAGAATATCAAATTCAATATTATCAATCTGAATATTATTTTTTATGCAGTGGGAATACAGACTTTTGCAATCATAGGTGAATTTTTTGATTTTGCTATCCGAAAAAACAGGAATAATTGTATCAAAAGCTGTTGTTGTAACCGAATCTTCAAAACATATATATGCCTTTGAATATGCATCATCAGTCAGAAAATATATTTCTTTATCATTATAGATTTTATCGATAAGTTCATTGTCTGTCATCTGAATGTAATCAAATTTTACACTTGTTGATGCTGTATTTACGATTACCGTATCACGGAGACCGAGCTTATCAATAAACTTCTGCATTTCAAGCTCGGTGAGGATTGTCTTTGTCAGTTGTTCATCGGTTTTACCGGGAATATAAGAATTGTAATCGGTATCAACCGGAGCATCTGTCCTGATTGTACCGAGCGTACGGCTGATAAACGCCGAATCCTTACCTGCAGACAGTTTGTTTCTTACTGAGTTTGTAAAATCAAGAGTCTCAAAATTCTCGTAGATATAGTCGATTGAACCGTACCTTTTAATAAGGTCTGTAGCGGTTTTTTCTCCTATTCCCTGAACACCGGGTATGTTGTCGGATGTGTCACCCATAAGTGCTTTGACTTCAATGAGTTTAAGAGGTTCAACACCTTTATCCTCAATGATTTTGTCAATATTATAAACAATTGTTTCTGTTTTTCCCGCTTTGGGAGCAGCAAGAAGTACATTTACTTTTTCGTCAACAAGCTGTAATGAGTCCCTGTCACCTGTGGCAATATAACAGAAATCACCGTCCTTGCAGTTTTTTGCAAGTGTTCCTATAATGTCATCTGCTTCCCAACCTGCACATTCAATAAGCTTGTAGCCCATTGCAGTAAGAAGCTCTTTCAGGACAGGCATCTGCTGTGCAAGCTCCTCAGGCATTCCTTTTCTGTTACCCTTGTATTCTTTATACATTTCATGTCTGAATGTCGGTGCATGTACATCAAATGCGATAGCAACCGCTTCGGGATTGTAATGATCTTTCAAAGAAAATAATATATTAAGAAAACCGAAAATGCCGTTAGTGAATCTGCCGTCATTGGTTGTAAGCAGCTTAATACCGTAAAAAGCTCTGTTGACTATACTGTTTCCGTCAAGAACGAGTAATTTCATAAGTATCTGCCCTTTCATATGCACAAATTTACCATATTAATTATTATAACATATTTTTTCAGAAAAGTAATGCAATTCTAAAAAAAATATGCTAAAATAATAAAAAATATTTAAGGTTTGATAGTTAATGTTTATCGGAAAAATTGAAATAGAAAAAACTGCAGCTCTGGCACCCATGGCAGGTGTTGCAGATAAAACATTCAGAGAGCTGTGTAAAGACTTTGGTGCAGCTTATACCGTCAGTGAAATGGTAAGTGCAAAGGGTATTTCAATGGGTGACAGAAAATCAGAAGAGCTGATGACTGTTTCCGAAGCTGAACATCCCTGTGCAATTCAGATTTTCGGAAATGAACCTGAAACTATGGCTCAGGCTGCTTTGACTGCAAAAAAAATGAATGCTGATATTATAGATATCAATATGGGCTGTCCTGCTCCGAAAATTATCAAAGGCGGTGCAGGAAGCAAACTGATGCTGAACCCTGAGCTTGCAGGAAAGATTATTAAGGAAGTATCTTCTGCCGTTGATATTCCCGTAACTGTCAAAATCAGAAGCGGATGGGATGATAGTTCAATCAATGCTGTTCAGATGGCTGAAATTGCTGAAAAAAACGGTGCTGCTGCAGTAACTGTTCACGGAAGAACAAAGGAGCAGATGTATGCTCCCCCTGTGAATGTTGATATCATACGGAATGTAAAAAATACTGTTTCGATTCCCGTTATAGGAAACGGTGACATTGTTGATGTTTTTTCTTCTGCTAAGATGTATGAAAATACAGGTTGTGACCTCGTTATGGTCGGCAGAGGTGCTCTCGGCAAACCCTGGTTATTTCAGCAGATTTCCGCTTACATGAAAAATCAAGTAATAATACCCGATCCTCCTGTTTCGCAGAGAATGCTTATTATGCTCAGGCATATTGAGAATATCTGTAATGAAAGAGGAATAAAAATCGGCATAAGAGAAGCAAGAAAACATGCCTTGTGGTACACTAAGGGACTCAGAGGTTCAACTGAATACAGACGACAGATGTCAACACTTGAAAGTATTGAACAGCTTCAGGAAATTGCATTCAGAATTACAAAAGATAATGAATAAAATAATGAGCCGGTATCACTTTCTGATATCGGCTCATATATTATTTTTGAATTATTCAGCTGAAGTGTTTTCTACAGCCTGACCTGCAGCGAGTTTTCTTGCTGCAATTTCATCGACCATAGCCTTCTGCTTCTTTTCTGTGATTGTGTAGAAGAACATGGGAACAGCACAGGCAAACATACTTACGATACCTGATATAATAAGAACATTCCAGAGTGCCTGAGGATTCTCAACTTCATATGTTCTTGCGTTGATGCCTGCAATGCTCATTGAAAGAACACCGATGAATGCACCTACAGCCATACCGATCTTATTGATAAGTGTCTGCATAGCAAAGCAGATGCCTTCGCCTCTTTCGCCTGTTTTCCATTCAAGATAGTCAACAGTATCACCGATCATAGCATAAGTGATGATGTTGTTTACACCCTGAGGAATACCGAGGAGAACAAGTCCGATAGCACAGATTATCATCTTCCAGGGAGCATCATAACCGACAAAGTACATGACAGCCATTACAATACCGCCAAAGATATGAACAGCGATATAGGACCATTTCTTTGTAAACTTCTTTGACATCCAGGGAACAAGAATTGATGCAACAAGTCCGCCGGGAACAACAAGAAGTGTAATTATGCCGTAGAGACCTTCATTCTGAAGGATGTACTTTGCAAAGTAAAGACCGCCTGTGTATGAATAAACCATTCTTGCACCGCCGAGAATACCTGAAAGAACAATAAGAAGAAGTTCCTTGTTCTTGAAGAGGAGCTTGAGGTTGTGTCCGAATGAAGGAGGATTCTCATCTGATGTGAAGCGTTCTTTTGTATTCTTGAAACCGTAGAAGAACATAGGCATAGCAGCAACAACAAGCACAACAGCACTGATGAAGTATACCCATTTGAGTGTATCAGCATTGGCAATTTCCATGCCCTGCTTTACAGTGCCGACAAAAGTTTTTGCTGCAGCTTCTGCAGTAATGCCCTGATTTGCAACCATGTTTGTGATTGCTTCTGCCTTGTGCTGAGCAATAAGAGCAAGGTCTTCAGCGGAATCAGTATATTTATACTGAGATGTAACAGCGCCTGTAATCATGGGAATAAAAATTGTAACAATACCTGCACCTACAGTACAGAACATACGGGCGACAGTAAGAATGTTACCTCTTGTTTCCGTATCATTTGTAAGGCATGTTGAAAGTCCCCAGTAAGGAACATCAGCAATTGTATAAACGACACTCCATACGACATAGATAACAGCAATTGTAACAAATGTCTGTGTAGTCTGAGAACCGTTATAGACGTTTTCAGCATTGAAAACAGGAAGGAAACAAAGAATAGTCATAATTCCGATAGGAATAGCCATCCATTTAAGGTAAGGACGGCACTTGCCCCACTTTGTTCGTGTTTTATCAACTACAGAGCCCATAATGGGGTCATTGAATGCATCAAAAACACGTGCTGCAAGCATAAGTATAGCAACAGCAATTGCACCGTTCATTGTTCCGACTGTAACACCGTCAGCACCGAAAAGCAGAGCGTCTGTCATAAAAACAGTTATGTATGAGCCGATAATGGTACAGATGAAGTTCTGACCGAAGCCGGCTACACTGTAGGCAAAAGCTTCTTTTGGCTGGACACCTTTACCGGGAGTTGTTCCGAACAGCTTGTGAAACAGTTTGGAATCGTTCATTTTACTCATAGAATCACCTTTACTAAAAATTTTACTTGATTATTCTATCATATTGAACAATAAATTACAATAGATAAAAAAATTTTTGCAAATAAATATTTAAAATGCATAAAATCAATTACGATGAAGAAAATATAGATACACAATAAAGAAAGGCAGTGTAACAATGAATAAAAAAGAAAACGCTAAAAACCAGAATAATCAGAACAACAATCAAAATAATAATCAGAACAATAATCAGAATAATGCAAAGAATGAAAAAAATCAGAAGCAGAATAACAAGAATCAGAACAATAATGAAAACTTCTGAGCTCCGGATTCCGGAGTTACATAATTTTTTAATTTTTTTTCAATTTGGTATTGCCTTTACAAAAAAAATATATTATAATATGTGACGTGATAAAAAGTCTAATTTCTGTCATGCGGCGTGTTGGTCCTGTGCGACGGAGCGCTGTGAACCATGTCAGGCGGGGAACCGAGCAGCATTAAACGGTCTGCCCGTGCGATACAGTTCGCCTGCACGCCGTGTGAGAGAGGTTAGACTTTTTTATATAATCTTTTCGGAGGCTATATAATATTGTATAGAGTATTATACCGAAAATGGCGTCCGCAGACCTTCAGCGACGTCGCAGGACAACCGCATATAACGGAAACTCTTTCCAATGAGGTCCGTGAAAACAGACTTGCCCATGCTTACCTTTTTACAGGTTCAAGAGGTACGGGCAAGACTTCGTGCGCTAAAATTCTTTCAAAAGCGATAAATTGTCTCTCCCCTGTCAACGGCAATCCCTGCAATAACTGTGAAATCTGCAGAGGTATTGACAACGGTTCAGTTCTTGATGTTGTTGAAATAGACGCTGCAAGTAACAGAGGTATTGATGATATCAGAGCTTTGCGTGAAGAATCAGCATTTACTCCGGCTCAGGCAAAATACAGAGTTTACATAATTGACGAGGTTCACATGCTTACAATTGAAGCATTCAATGCACTTCTCAAAACTCTTGAGGAACCGCCTGAACATATTGTTTTCATTCTTGCAACAACGGAAGTGCAGAAGCTTCCCTCTACTATTCTTTCAAGATGTCAGAGGTTTGATTTCAGAAGAATTTCCGTTGATGCAATTGTCAGCAGACTTAAATATGTTGCATCAGAAGAAAATGTAATACTTGATGACGCTGCAGCTGTTCTTGTTGCAAGAATTGCTGACGGCGGTATGAGAGATGCACTTTCAATATTTGACAGATGCCTGAGCATTTCCGAAAATGTCACAACTGCTGTTGTTTCGGATGCTGCAGGTATTATGAGCAAGGATTATCTTTTTGCACTCAGTGAGGCATTCAGAACAAAGGACACTTCCCGTGCACTTTCAATCGTTGATGAGCTTCATAATTCATCATGTGACACTGAAAGACTCTGTACGGAGCTCACAAATCATTTCAGAAGTCTTCTTATTATAAAATCGGTCAGGAATCCCGAAAACATTCTTGTCTGTACAAACGAAGAGCTTGCTGAATTAAAAGCTCTTTCCGAAAAATTCACTGTTGATGAAATCCTTAATATAATGAATATTCTTTCTGCTGCAATTGCCTCAATCAAGGTTACTCAGAACAGACGTATTGAAACAGAAATGGCAGTAATTAAAATCTGTACTCCTGAAGTGTCAACCGATGTTTCTTCCCTTTTTGCAAGAATTGCTGAATTGGAAAAGAAGATGAATGATATACAGGTTTCAGGTGTAGTTTCAGTGCCTGTCAGTATGCCAATACAGACAAGTCAGCCTGTTGCTACTCCTGCCGTTGATATAAACAGCCTTCAGTTTGAAGACGACAGTGATGAATATGATGATCCCGTTTTTGATTATATTCCAGAAGCACCCCCCGAAGAAGGTGAAATGACTCCCCTTTTTGATGCGCCCCCTGCTTTTGACAGTCAACCTGATGCTCCTGTTTTTGACTCAGAGCCTGTTGAATTTTCAGCATCATCAGATGAGCCTGTATTTGATGCACCGGTTTTTGACGATGCTCCCGTACAGAATGCTCCCGTGTTTGATACTCCTGCTGTTCAGAATAATTCAACAGATATTTCCAAGATCTGGAACAAGTGTATTATTCAGGCTGAAGCTGACTGCCCTCCCCTCACAGGTCATCTTCTGGGTACATCAGCAGAGCTTATAGGTACAAATCTGACAATCAGAAATTATAATAATGTATTACCGATGATATTCCCTATGATTAAAGATAAGCTTACGGGAACTGTCAGAAGAGTTGTCGGACAGCCCGACATAAATATAAGATTAGGATAAACATTCCAAGGAGGAATTTTAATATGAAAGCAAGAATCCCCAACGCTAATCAGGGCGGTAACATGATGCAAAAGATTCAGAAAATGCAGGAAGAGATGCAGAAGACTCAGGCTACTGTTGAAGAATCAGAATTCACTGCATCAGCAGGCGGCGGTGCTGTCGAGGTTACTGTAAACGGTAAACACGAAATCAAAGCAATCAAGATGCAGCCTGAGGTTGTTGACCCTGAAGATATTGAAATGCTTGAAGACCTTCTTCTTGCTTCTCTTAACGAAGCTATGAGAAAGGCTGACGAAACAATGGAATCAGAAATGGGCAAGCTTACAGGCGGCCTCAATATTCCCGGAATGGGCGGTCTTTTCTGATATGCAATACAATGCAGTACCTCTTCAGAAGTTGATTGAGCAGTTTGAAAGAATGCCCGGAATCGGCAGAAAAACTGCTCAGAGAATTGCATTTTATATTTTAGGACTTCCTGAAAAAGAATCGGATGAAATTGCAAATGCTATTACAGATGCATGCAGAAAGATACATAAATGTTCTGTCTGCAGCAATCTAACAGAAGATGAAGTATGTCCTATATGCAGAAATCTCAAAAGAGACCACTCTGTTATATGTGTTGTTGAAGATACTCAGAGCCTTATGGCTATTGAAAAAACAAAAGAATATTCAGGTACATATCATGTTCTTCACGGTGCAATTTCTCCCCTCGACGGAATCGGTCCCGAACAGCTTACAATCAAAGAGCTGCTTGCAAGACTCAGTGATGATGAACTGAAAGAAATCATTATCGCTACCGATTCTGATATTGAAGGCGAAGCCACGGCGATGTATCTTTCAAAACTTATAAAACCATTTAATCTGAATATTTCAAGAATTGCTTTCGGTCTCCCTGTCGGCACTGATATACAGTATGCAGATGAAGTCACACTCTCGAGAGCAATTGAAGGCAGAAGAACAATGTGAACGGAGGAAAATTTTTATGGATAAAAAATATGCATTGACATATGACATAGGCACCACAGGTGTTAAAACATGTGTTTTTGAGCTCTCTGAAAAAATCACTCTTCTCGGCGCAGCATCACAGGGTTATGAGCTTTACGTATTCCCCGACGGTGGCGCTGAACAGAATCCCGACGAATGGTGGGAAGCAATGTGTGACACAACAAAGGTTGCACTTGAAAAAGCATCTGTTTCTGCAGATATGATCAACGGTATTTCTTTCTGTTCTCAGGCTCAGGGTCTTGTTCTTGTTGACAAAAACGGAAAATTTGTCAGAAGAGCAATGAGCTATATGGATCAGAGAGCAAAGGAAGAGCTTAAAAAAGGTATTGCACACGGTCCTCAGATTGCAGGTGCAAATATTCCAAAGCTTCTCAAATCACTTCAGATTACAGGTGCAGTTGCTGCTTCCGTAAAGGACCCTGTATGGAAATACAAGTGGGTTGAAGCACATGAGCCCGAAAAGTTCAAGAACGCATATAAGTGGCTTGATGTCAAGGATTATCTCATTACCCGTATGACAGGTAATTTCAATATGACACGCGACTCTGCATTTGCTACTCTCCTTTATGATATAAGAAAAGGCAAAAACTGCTGGAGTAAAGAAATGACAGATATGCTCGGTGTTAAATTTGAGCATATGCCTGAAATCAAGGAATGTACTGATAAAATCGGTGAACTCAGTGAAAAAGCTGCTGAAGACCTTCACCTTGTTCCCGGTATTGCTGTTTTCGGCGGAGGAAGTGACTCTTCACTTATCGGTGTCGGTGCAGGCTCAGTTGAAATGGGCGATACACATATCTATTCAGGAACATCAGGTTGGGTAGGAACTGTTGTTGACAAGAGCATTGTTGACGCTTCAGCTATGATTGCAGCTATTGTCGGTGCAGACCCCGGAAAATACATTTACTTTGCAGAGCTTGAAACTGCAGGTAAATGTCTTGAATGGGCAAAAGACCACCTTTGTCTTGATGAAGTCGGTATCTATCTTAAGAAAGAAAAAGTTACCGATTCTTATGAAGCAGAATATACAAGCCTTTATGATTATATGTCAGAGGTTATTGATAAGGTTCCTGCAGGTGCTAACGGTGTTGTATTCACACCCTGGCTTCACGGTAACAGATGTCCCTTTGAGGATCCCAATTCAAGAGGAATGTTCTTTAATCTCAGTCTCGAAACAGGCAAATCCGAGCTTCTCAGAGCTGTTATTGAAGGTGTATGCATGCATCTTCGCTGGTTCCTTGAAGCACAGGAAAAGAAAGTTAAAACATCTCAGAAAATCAGATTTGTCGGCGGCGGTGCTCTTTCCTCTGTAACATGTCAGATTCTTGCTGATATCACAGGAAAAACAGTTGAAACTGTTGACAGTCCTCAGAATGTCGGTGCTGTAGGTGCAGCTGTTATTGTAGCATGCGGTCTCGGTGTTATCGGCAGTGTCGGAGAAGCAAAGAAGCTTATTCCTGTAATTAAAACATATCAGCCTCAGCTTTCTAACAAGCCTGTTTATGACAAGCAGTATGAGGTATTCAAAAATCTTTACAAATCAAACAAGGCAAACTTTGCAGCACTCAACGGCTGATTTGCCTGAAAGGAATTAATTTCAGATGTTAGAATTATCAAAAGTATTTGAGATGCTTAATACCGAGCTTTCCCCTGTTGTAACAAAGCTTGGTTTCAGCATTGATAAACCCGAAGATATGGAAAAAGGTGCTGTTCCCGTGTTTACAAGAGACAGTGCATCATATCTTTCCTTCAGCGGTGAAAAAGGTAAAATCAGAATTCTTTTCAATGACAACAAGATAAGACTTCTTACAGGTGAAAAGGAAGCTTCAAGCACAGACGACAGTGATTACACTCTTATTGCAAGCTACCTTCTCGTTCTTGATGAATATGAGCTCAGGGATGTCAAGTCCGTTATCAACGAAATTACTGAAAATCTGACAGAGGCATTCAGCCCCAAGCAGATTGCAAAGCGTCAGCAGAACATCAAAGCTCAGGCAACTGTTTCAAGAGCCCAGGCAAAAAGCGGTTCTGTTCTTTATGACCCGGCAACTCTTGCTATAAGACTTGCTGTTCTTTATCCCGAGCTCAAGGAAGAATACAAGGCTCATCTTGAAAAATACGATGAATTTCTCTGTGAGCATTTCTTTATGAGCTTCGTAAATCCCAGAGTTTTTGAAACAATCAAAGAGAATAATCCTCAGAAGATGAAAAAGCTCTTCGGTATTATCAATGAGATTTATGAAGACGGCACAAATGAGGTTCAGGATGTTATTGTTGTAACAATGCTTGCTTCATTCGATTATCAGGGCAACATGTGGCAGACAGTTCTTGATTATCTGAGTGATTCTGTTGATGAAGCATTTATCAGAGTCAACAAAAAAATCAAATCAAGCAGAACAGTACAGCTCCGTCTTGAAAATCCTCCCAAATATAAGCCTAAGAAACAGAAGAAAAAGAAATCAATGATGTCTTCACTTCTCGGTCAGCAGTAATCAGAAGCACCCGTTTCGGGTGCTTTTTTTGTATAAAAATTCATATATTCTATTGAAAAATATATTTTATGTTGATATAATATTAATGTAAATGAAAGGAGCGACTATTTATGAGTAAATTTGTTATTACAATTTCAAGAACCTGCGGCAGCGGCGGAAGCTATGTTGCAGAAGAGCTTGAAAAGAAACTCGGAATAAAGCTTTACGGTCAGGATATTCTTCAGCTTGCATCTGAAGACAGCGGTATCAGTATTGACCTTTTTGCCCGTTCAGATGAAGAGCTTCAGTCTAACCCCTTATTCCGTTTTACTAAGTATATTTATGACGGAAAGCTCATTCCTCCTTCAAGCAGTGATTTTACATCACAGGAAAATCTCTTTAATTATCAGGCGAAGGTGCTTAAGGATCTTGCAAAAAAAGAAAACTATGTGGTTATCGGAAGATGTGCCGATTTTGTTCTCAAGGATGAAGAGAATCTTGTCAGAGTATTCATCTGTGCAGATAAGAAAGACAGAATTAAGACAGAATCAGATCGTCTCTCCATTTCACGCAGTGAAGCTGAAAAAAGAATTGATAAGGTTGACAAAAAGAGAACCAATCATTACAATTACTTTACAGGCTCAGACCGTGTTGACATGACTAATTATGATATCTGTCTTAACACATCTGCTCTTTCCTATGAAAAATGTGCTGATGTGATTATTGATTACATGAAAGCAAAAGGAATTATCTGATTTTACATAAATAAAAAAAGAGGTAATGCGAATTACCTCTTTTTTATTATTTTATTTGATTACAACCTTGATAAAGATTTTCTTACCTTTTTTGACTACAACATAGCCCTTATTAAAATCGGCCTTGTTGATTACTGCAACGGGTGATGTGGGCTTAACATCGTCAACAGAAACGCCGCCCTGTTCAATAAGTCTTCTGCCTTCACCCTTTGATTTTGCAATACCTGCTTTTACAAGAACTTCATTTACGGCAATTGCATCATCGGTAAAATCATCTGCTGTAAGCTCAAATGTAGGCATTGTGTCAACATTTGTATTTGCACCGAAGAGAGCCTTTGCTGTTTCCTGAGCTTTTGTTGCTTCTTCTTCACCATGTACAAGCTTTGTAAGCTCAAATGCAAGGATTTCCTTTGCCTTGTTGAGTTCACTTCCCTGCCATGAATCCATCTTATCAATCTCTTCAAGAGGAAGGAATGTCAGCATACGGATACACTTGAGCACGTCACCGTCGTCAACATTTCTCCAGTACTGATAGAACTCATAGGGAGATGTCTTATTGGGATCAAGCCAGACAGCACCTTTTGCAGTTTTACCCATCTTCTTACCCTCTGAGTTAAGAAGAAGAGTGATTGTCATAGCATAAGCATCCTTGCCGAGCTTCTTTCTGATAAGTTCTGTACCGCCGAGCATGTTTGACCACTGGTCGTCACCGCCGAACTGCATGTTGCAGCCGTAATGCTGATAAAGATGATAGAAGTCATAGCTTTGCATAATCATGTAGTTGAATTCAAGGAATGAAAGTCCCTTTTCCATTCTCTGCTTATAGCATTCGGCACGAAGCATATTGTTAACTGAGAAGCAAGCACCGACTTCACGAAGAACATCGATGTAATTAAGGTTAAGAAGCCAGTCGGCATTGTTGACCATCTGTGCTTTGCCTTCACCGAATTCGATAAATCTTTCCATCTGCTTTTTGAAGCAGTCGCAGTTGTGCTGAATTGTTTCAGCAGTCATAACCTGACGCATATCAGTTCTGCCTGAGGGGTCACCGATCATACCTGTGCCGCCGCCGATAAGTGCTATAGGTCTGTTACCTGCCATCTGAAGTCTCTTCATAAGGCAGAGAGCCATAAAGTGACCGACATGAAGACTGTCAGCTGTAGGGTCAAATCCGATGTAGAAAACAGCCTTGCCGTTATCAATAAGGTCTCTGATTTCCTGTTCATCTGTAACCTGAGCAATAAGTCCTCTTGCTACAAGTTCGTTATAAATTTTCATTTTGTATATCCTCCGGAATTTATTTATACATTTTCATTATTTTTACGGCTTCAAAGACATCTTTAATGAAGTTATCTGTTCCGGCTTCAATTGAAACCCGTTCGCAACCAACAAACTTCAAAGCATCAAAAAAGCCTTTATAATCATACTCATCGGGATTTTTCATGTAAATACGTTTATCTCCGTTCTGTGAAACAGGATTTGAAATATGTGCATGTCTGAAAATCCCTTTAAGCTCTCTTACATCTTTATATGTATCGCCTTCAACATGCATATGATAAAGATCACCGAGAGTTCCTACATTCGGTAAGTTTATGAATGAAGCAAGCATTGCACCGTCTTTTATTGTATTGATAATGTTAGATTCAGCCTTACAGAGGGGCTCAAAGACAAAATCGATACCGTTATCAGCTGCAATTGGACCTGCATACTGTGAAACAAAATGCACAATCTGATTGACAGCCTTCTGAAAGCTGAAGCCTTCAGGCACGCTCCTTGCACCGCCTGAGCCCATAACAACCATTTTTATACCTGTTTCTTTTGCTCTTGCAAAGCCCTTGACAAGATAATTTTCAAGTGAGTTATAATCAACATTATTACCGGTAATTTTCATGTCACCGGGGAGAAAGCAATTTGCTGCTTCACAGGGTAATGAGTATTTTGCAAGCTCATTATTGAAACTGTAATATTTTTCATCATCCCAGAGAGCAATATTACTGAAATTACCTTCAATATAATCAAAGCCTGCTTCAGCTGTAGCCTGAATACGGTCAATACCGCCGCATACACCGATTTTCATTCAATCACCTCATTTATGTACCTGTGCATCTTTTAGCAATTGCCTTGCAGATTCAAGATGTGCTTTATCATTTTCATTACCGCCGATTATTCTTGCAATTTCTGCAACTCTTGAATCAAAATCAAGAGGTGTAACTGATGTGTATGTTTTTTCACCTGATACCTTCTTGGATATAAGCATATGATTATCAGCAAAAGCAGCAATTGAAGGAAGATGTGTTATGCAGAGAACCTGTCTGTGCTTTGAAACATCATTGAGCTTCAAAGCAATTTTTCCTGCAGCTCTTCCGCTGACACCTGCATCAATTTCATCGAATATAAGTGTATCTGTTTCGTCTTTATCAGCGAGAACGCTCTTTATTGCAAGCATAATTCTTGATAATTCACCGCCAGATGCAATTTTTGCAAGAGGCTTGAGTTCTTCACCCTTGTTAGCTGAAATAAGGAATTCGATATCATCAATACCTGTTTCGGAGAAATCCGTTGAACGGAACTGAACTTTAAATACAGTGTCAGGCATGTCAAGGAATGAAAGCTCCTTCATGATTTTCTTTTCAAAATCTTCTGCGGCAGTTTTTCTTGACTGTGAAAGTATTTCTGCTTTCTGACGGGTAATTGCAGTCTGAACCTCAAGTTGTCTGTTGAGTTCTTCGAGTAATTCGTCAGAATAAGTTATATTATGCAATTCTTTTTCGCATTTGTCAAGAAATTCGAGCATTTCTTCTTCAGTTTCGCCGTATTTTTTTGACATTCTGTAAATAACATCAAGTCTTTCTTCAATATCGGCAATTTCACGCTCATCATACATTGAGTTGTCAATGAGATTGCTGATATCAGAAAGATACGAATCGGCAGTATAGGCAATATCGTTAAGAGTCTCAGCCATTACAGCCGTATCGGGAACAATGCGTGATACATCAGCAAGTGCCCTTGCTGCATCAAAAAGCATAGAAACAGCACCTGAAAATTCATCAGAACCTGATAATGCAGCATAAGCTTCGTTCAGTGATGACAAAAGCCTTTGCGAGTTATTGATGACTGTTTTCCTTTCAGTGAGCTCATCTTTTTCACCGACTCTGATAGCTGCTTTCTTTAATTCATCTATCTGATGTGTAAGTAAATCTGTCTGTCTGGCTTTTCTTGCTTCATCGATTGAAATTTCAGAAATAGAATGTTTTATTTCATTAAGCTTACAGAACGAATCATAATAGTCTTCATATAAATTCTTATTATCTGCAACTGCATCAATAAAAGTATAATGAAGCTCTGAAGACATAAGCTCCTGATTATCGGACTGCCCATGAATGTTTATAAGGCTTAGTCCTATTTTTTTCAGCATTGATACAGTAACTGTATTTCCGTTTATACGGCAGTTGTTTCTGCCGTCTTTTGTCATAATCCTTGAAACAGATAATGTTCTGTCATTCTCAGGTTCAATTCCTGCTGTTTCAAGCTCCTGAAGCACTCTGTCTGAAACATCTGTAAAGAATGCTGAAACAGTTGCTTTGCTCTCCCCTGTCCTTATAAGCTCACGGGATGTTTTTTCACCGAGAACAGCGTTGATTGAATCAATAATAATTGACTTACCTGCACCTGTTTCACCTGTAAGACAATTGAAATTATTTTCAAAATCAATTGAAGCACTATCAATTATAGCTATATTTTCAATCTTTAAATTAGATAACAATTTATATCAGTCCTTATGATCTGAGCATTGAATCAATTTCTTTTTTAGTGTTCTGAGCAGTTCTGTCGGAACGGCAGACAACAAAAATAGTGTCATCCCCAGCAATTGTACCGACAATCTCATCCATATTCAGGGCATCAAGTGCAGCACAGGCTGCCTGAGCAGTACCGGGATGACATTTCAGAACAATGATATTCTGAGCACAGTCACAATATGTAACGGTGTCAGAGAAAATTGTATAATACTTCATGAATTTTTCATCATTCACTGAAGCCTGAGAATACTTATACTGACCTCCTGCAACGGGATGCTTGACAAGGCGTAATTCCTTGATATCTCTAGAGACTGTTGCCTGAGTTACTTCAACACCGCATTCAAGAAGCTTTTCAAGAAGCTCTTCCTGAGTGCCTATATCATACTTTTCAATAAGCTCTGTTATCTTAGCATGTCTTTCTTTTTTCATATAAACAGCCCCTTTTACTTATCTTTCATTTTTTTATGTAATATTTCCATGAATGTATCATCTTTAAGTCTGATAAACTTTACTTTTTTATCAGCCTTCCTGATTTTAGCCCCGTAGTTTGCACCGAAATGGACACTGTCACGGCCGTCACATGAAAGCAATGTGTGCGCATTATTGCCCGGATTTACAATATGAAATTCCGATTCACTGCTGAAAATGACGGTACGCTCAATAAGAGAATGTGGACATACGGGAGAAAGAATAATACTTTCAATTCTCGGGTCTACAATAGGTCCTCCTGCAGCAAGGTTATATGCTGTTGAGCCTGTTGGAGTTGAAACAATAAGTCCGTCTGAATTATATCTGTTGATAAATCTGTTATCACAGTAAAAATCAAGTGAAGTAAGTTTTATTTCGGCACCTCTTGCAAACACAACATCATTTATACAGAAATCGCTATATACAAGCTGATTTGTGTTATCAAACACTTCTACACTGAGAACAAAGCGTTCTTCAATATAATACTGACCTGAAATGAGCTTATCAAGAAGAATCATTTCATCTGTTTCAAGGTCCATGAGGTATGCAAGGTTGCCTGAGTTTATGCCAAGAATGGGAACATCGCAAGCGAGAGCAATTTTTGCAGCACGAATCATTGTTCCGTCTCCGCCGATTGCGATAATAACATCAACAGAATTATCAAGGTCTTGTGTATGTATTATTCTGCTCAGAAATTCATGGGGCATATCATTGCCTTCGGAAATAAAGTAATAATCAATGTTCAGTGTATCAAGAGCTTTACACAGATTAACTGTTGTTTCGTATGCATTTTTTCGGGTAAAATTCGGCATGAGTGCAACATTCATATAATCACCCTCAGTTTATTTATCAAGCTCGGCATGAGATGCTTCAACTACATCATCAACGCTGATTTCGGTATTATTGTCTTTGTTCAGTCCGATATGAATCAGATATTCTATATTTCCCTCAGGGCCTTTTATTGGAGAATAATCGAGTCCGAGAACTGAAAAACCTGTTTCTGTTGCAAAGCTTCTGATTTTTTCAATAACCTCACTGTGAACAGCTTTGTCCCTGACAACACCTTTTTTGCCAACCTTTTCCCTGCCTGCTTCAAACTGAGGTTTGATAAGACATACGCCTTCACCGTTTTCGGAAAGAAGCTTTATTACTGCAGGCAAAACGAGTGTCAGTGAAATAAATGATACATCAACAGAAAAGAAATCAATTTTATCGGGGACTGTTTCATCAGTAACATATCTTATATTGGTTCTTTCAAGATTTACAACACGGTCGTCACTACGCAGCTTCCATGCAAGCTGACCGTAGCCGACATCAATACTGTACACCTTTGAAGCTCCGTTCTGAAGCATGCAATCCGTAAATCCACCTGTTGAAGCACCGACATCCATACAGATTTTGTCTTTAAGAGAAATGGGAAACGAACTCATTGCCTTTTTAAGCTTATGACCGCCGCGGCTTACAAATTCACTTGTTCCCCTGACTTCAATTGTATCTTTCTCAGTAACAATAAGACCTGCCTTGGAAGCCTTCATACCGTTAACATAGACCTGACCTGCCATGATGAAAGCTTTGGCTTTCTCACGGCTGTCAGTAAGTCCTAAATCAAATATTCTTGAATCAAGTCTGATTTTTTCACTCATCAGATAATACCTCTTGTATAAATTCTGCCATTGATTCTCCGTCAAAGCCGTATTCTTTCAGAAGAATTTCCGTAGTAGCATGACATACAAACTTATCCTCAACAGCACGGAGATAATACTTGCCGCCAAAAGAGTTTTCCGTCAGCATCATATTGAAAATCTCACCGCAGCCGCCTGATTTTTCTCCTTCTTCAAAGAAGAAGACTTTTCTGCAGTCAAGCACATTTTTAACAGCGTTGACGGAAACGGGCTTGATTTTGTTCAGCTTGATAACTTTAACTGAAATATTTTTTTCATTCAGAATTTTCAATGCTGAAGCTGCTTCGGCAAAAATTCGACCGTAAGTAACTACTGCTATATCAGAATCGGAATCACCGTAAACATCAAAATCCTCAAAGGACGGAACAAAATCCTCAGGAAGTGAAGGCTCTGCACCCTTGAACATACGGACAGCTACAACACCGTCTTCATGATAAAAAGCCTTCATAAATGCATTACGCATTTCACTGTATAATGTCGGTGAATAAACAGTAACACCGGGAATGGTATTGAGAAAAGGAACATCAAGAATACCATGATGTGTTTCACCGTCACCCGTTACAAAGCCTGCTCTGTCAATTGCAAGGATTATTTTAAGCTTCTGTAAAGCGGCATCGTGAACAAGCTGGTCATAGCTTCTCTGAAGAAAAGCCGAATATACAGCAAAAACAGGAAGCATTCCCCCTTTTGCAAGTCCCGAACAGAAAGTGACAGCATGTTCTTCTGCAATACCAACATCAAAGAATCTTGACGGAAATTGCCGTTCAAAGCTGTCAAGCCCTGTACCGAGGGACATTGCAGCTGTAACGGCACATATTCGCCTGTCATTACCTGCAAAGTTACAAAGAACACTGCCGAATTCATTTGAAAAGGATGTTCCTGATGCTCTGAATTCACCTGTATCTATATCAAATTTGGAAATACCGTGGAATACACTCGGCTCAAGCTCAGCATAGTTGTAGCCCTTGCCTTTTGTTGTTTTGATATGAAGCAGAATCGGATAATCTGCCGACTTAGCACCCTCAAGTGCATCGACAAGGACTTCTATATTGTGACCGTCAAGGGGACCCATATATCGGAAGCCCAGATCCTCAAACATTGTGCTTGACTTATAGAACATCCTTTTTATGCCTGTCTTGAGTCTGAAAATTGCATTTGAAAGCCTGACACCTATGAGAGGAATCTTGTTGATTGTCTGCTCGGTCTTTGCTTTCATACGGAAATATGAGGGTCTTGCCTTGATAACAGCAAGATGCTTTGCAAGTGAGCCGACATTTTTTGAAATAGACATATCATTATCGTTAAGAATAACAATAAGACGTGAACGTTCTCTGCCTGCATTATTCAGAGCTTCATAAACCATGCCGCCTGTAAAAGCACCGTCACCGATGACGGCAATGGCATAGTTCTTATTCCCTTTTATTTTATTTGCCTGTGCAATACCGTAAGCTGCAGAAACAGAAGTACTGCTGTGTCCGCTGAAAAAAGTGTCATGCTCGCTTTCATCGGGACATGAAAAGCCTGAAAGACCGCCGTGCTGTCTGAGTGTGTTTATACGGTCATATCTTCCCGTCAGAAGCTTGTGCACATAAACCTGATGTCCCACATCCCAAACAATCTTATCATGAGGTGAATTGAACACTTTATGAAGAGCAATTGTCAGCTCGACAACACCGAGGTTGGATGCAAGGTGACCACCTGTTTCCGAAACAGTATTGATCAGCGTTTTTCTGATTTCATCTGCAAGCTCATATAACTGAGAATCGGATAATTTTTTTATATCCGACGGCCTTGTTATATTACTCAGCATTTGTTTATCATTATCCATTGAAATCACCGATTATTTATTTCTGTTAAGAAGTGCATCTGCAAAATACTTAAGAACTGAAGTGTCACCGTCAATTTCAGCAAGTGCCGAATGAGCTTTATCAGTGTATTCCGATGCAACAGCTTTTGCCTTTTCAAGACCGAGCAAAGAAACATATGTTGATTTGCCTGAAATGATATCGCTGTTGTCTTCACCTTCAAGGAAATCAAGAATATCATCGATAATCTGAAATGCAAGACCGAGATTCAGAGCAAATTCCTTTGCATAGGGAATCATATCATATCTGTCAGCTCCGATACAGCCGAGAACACATGCAGAAGTGATAAGTGCTGCTGTTTTAAGCTTATCCATAAGGAACAGAGAATCAATATCAAGCCCTGCGTTTTCACCCTCAAGGTCTACAATCTGACCACCTATCATACCGTTGACACCTGCATAACCGGAAAGCTCTTTTACAGCATCTATTCTCTGCTGTGCAGAAAGCTCTGCAGATGCAATACATGAAAATGCATGAGTCAGCAAACTGTCGCCGGCAAGAAGTGCTTTATCTTCGCCGAATTTAATATGTGAAGACGGCTTTCCTCTTCTCATGTCATCATTATCCATACAGGGAAGATCGTCATGAATAAGAGAGTATGTGTGAATGAACTCGACTGCTATAGCAAGAGGAAGAGCTTTTTCAGTGTCTCCTCCGAGAATACGGCAGAATTCAAGAGTCAGAACAGGTCTTACACGCTTTCCTCCCGATTCAAGTGAGTATTTCATAGCTTCGGAAATAACACTGTATTGCTCTTTTGCTTCGGGAACAAAACTCATTATATTCTTTTCTATAAGTTCAATATGTGATGCAAGAAAAGCATTATTCATCTTTATCACCGTCCTGTGATAATTCGGTTATTTTAAGCTTTGCATTTTCAAGGAGTGCTGTACAATAACCGTAAAGCTTTGTAGCTTCATCGTAAATTTTTACTGTATCTTCAAGAGGTAAATCCCCTTTTTCAAGAGTTGCCGTGAGCTTTTCAAGCTCTGCAACAGCTTCTTCATATTTCATATTTTTTTTCATAATTTACTGCTCCTTAGGAATAATATCGGTTATCACACATCGGACATCACCGTCGGAAAAAGCAAGAGTAATGTCATCATTGACACTGAGCATTCCGGCTGAAACTACTCTTTGTTTATCCCTGGTGACGGGAATATAGCCTTTAGAGATAAGCATCATGGGATTAAGCAGTTCAAGCTTGTGTGAAAGTATATCGAGCTTTTTTGTGTTTGTGTCTAAAATAGCTCTGACAGAATTATCAATTCTTGATTTTATCAGGCTGAGATTTGCATTTCTTGTTTCAAGAATTCTTCCCGGGTCATAAACACGAAGCTTTTGTCCGTTTATAGAAAGTGTCGAATATTTGTCATTAAGATAGATATTAATAGCATTATTCAGCCTGAAATATAATGAATCATTGAGCTGATATAATTCATAGATGTCAGGAACACAGATTTCCGCAGCAGCTGAAGGAGTAGGAGCTCTCATATCTGCTGCAAAATCACATAGTGTAAAGTCGGTTTCATGACCTACGCCAGTAATAACAGGAATATCGGACTGTGCGACAGCTCTTACAAGCTGTTCGTCATTATAGCCCCATAAATCCTCGATTGAGCCGCCTCCTCTTGCCATAATTATTACATCGGCACATCTGAGCTTATTTACTTTATTCAAAGCGTCTATATTTTCACGGGCACAATTAATCCCCTGAACGGCAACAGGGCAAAGAATAATTTCTGCAAGAGGATAACGCCTTGTGATAACATTGAGAATATCCTGATATGCAGCACCCACAGCTGAAGTAAGAACTGCAATTTTCCCGGGAAATTGAGGAAGAGGTTTTTTGACTTCATCATCAAAAAGACCTTCGGCAGAAAGCTTCTTTTTGAGCTGTTCAAAGGCTATCATCAATGAGCCTGCACCTTCAGGTTCCATTTTTTCAGCATAAATCTGATAAACACCGTCACGCTCAAAAACGGAAATTCGGCCTGTTATATAAACACGCATGCCGTTCTCAGGTCTGAATTTCAGTGTACGGGCATTGCCTGCAAACATAACAGCTTTAATTGCAGATGCTTCATCTTTTATTGTAAAATAACAGTGTCCTGTTTTGAAATGATTGACAAAGTTTGATATCTCGCCGACGACAAAAACTTTCCTGAGCAGTGCGTCAGAATCGACGAGCATTTTGATATAAGTGTTAAGCTGAGTAACAGTCAGTGCTGACTGATTAATCATTTTCTCACTTCCTTTATATAAGCGAGATATGCAGTACCTGCCGCATTATCTGATGAGTATTCGGGTAAAGCAAAGTAACCGCCGAATTCTTCGGATATTTTTCTGCTTATAATTGAATTGCTCATAACTCCCCCTGCATAAATAAGAGGAAGCTCACCGAAACGGGAAATTGCATGTTTTGTCATTAATCTGACAGCTTCACATATATAATCAATGCAGAATTTTGCAATATCACAATCGGGCTCATTGTTATTTTTCATAGTTATACATTTGTTTTCAAGTCCTGAAAAGCTGCAGGAGCCGTCACGGAAATAAGGCTTGGTCCTGTATTCTTTATCGCTCATACATGCAAGTCTGTCAAGCTCCTTACCGGCAGGAAAAGGAAGCCCGAGCATAACACCTGCTCTGTCAACAGCCTGTCCTGCTTTAAGGTCAAGAGATGCTGAAACAGTTTCAATTGAAAACACCTTATCAGTATCAGGCTTTACATGGAGAACATCAGTTGTGCCCCCTGAGAAATGAAAAGCAATAAATTCCTTTTCAACAAGCTGTGTCTGCCCCGACGACCATAATGCAGCTGCAACATGGCCTGCCTGATGAGAGAACTTGTATAAGGACGCATTGAGAGTTTGTGCAAGAACAGCACCGTAACCCTCACCTACTGAAAAGCAAGGCATGTATGAGCCGTCACAATCCCTCGGTGCATAAGATACTCCGACACCCTTAACGGATGATGTGAATTTATCGGCAAGCTCACACAGTAAAGGAGGCAGATTTTTAGTGTGATGAAAAACTGCATCAGACTGTCTGAGACCGAGATTGCCCTGTTCTACGGACAGAAGCTTTTTTAAAGAAATAAAGCTGTCGTTATTGCTGTCATATAAAGCACATGATGAAGTATAGTTGCTCGTATCAATACCGAGAAATAACTCAGACATCGGCAGTCATACCCTTGTTGACAGATGAAAGAAGTCCGTTTACGAATGAAGAATCTTCTTCAGCTGCGTATTTCTTTGCAAGCTCAACAGCTTCATTGATTGAAACAGAAACGGGAATATCAGAGAAGTTTATCATTTCACAGACTGCAAGTCTGAGAATTGCAAGGGATACCTTTGAAATTCTGCCGAGCTTCCAGCCGCCCTTGAGATTGGAAGTGATTTTTTCGTCGAGTATATCCATCTCAGCAAGTGTTTTCTCTGCAAGCTGACGGGCAAAATCATCTGCAACAAAAAGGTCGGATTCTGCAGCAGCATCAATAATTTCATCAAGAGAATACTCATTGTTGAACTCTTTCTCAAATATGATGATAAATGCCTGCTCTCTTGCTTCTTTTCTTGTCATTATTAAAACCTCCGTATATAGGAATCAGCCCTCGGAGACCGAAGGCATGAATTAAATTTAAAGAATTATAAATAATTCTTATATATAATAACATATTTTTTTAAAATAAACAACTATTTTGTTCCGATTATTGAGATTTTTTCAGCAGAAATATCGGTATTTGTCAGAACAATTTCCTTAATCTGCAGAATAGTTTCGGAATTCAGCACTGATTCACTGACAACCACTTCAATTGAATCATTTGTAATTACTGCGATACAATCACTTCCCGTTTTTGCTTTTACAAGATTTTCAATATTCACCTGTGCAATTTTGATTTCAGTCATATTGTTTATTGACTCTGCTGCTGTCAGAACAGATTGTTCATCTGAATTATCATTCTCAATTATTTCCTTCAGAGTTGCAACTGCTTCGTCATAAGATTCATCACGGGACATTTTAGCACCTGCAAAGTATTCGTCAGATATATCAGTACTGTTTACATAAATCGCATCACCGAGATTTGCATTATTCACATTACTGAGTTCCGATGCATCTTCCGAAAGAACGGGATTTTTATCAGGACCGGTATAATACCAGTTTGCAAGAACTGCGACTCCCAATGCAAGTACAAGGCCTGCAAGCATGAAATGTCTTTTTTTTGCTGTTAATTTCATTATGATTCCCCTTTTTGTTTTATTAAGAAGCATTAGTACCGACATACACTCTGTCTGCACCAATGCCGAACAGCCTTGTTACAAGCTCCGTGATTTCTGATTTTATCTTCATACTGTTACCGCCGTCACAAACAACTGCTACACCCGAAATATCAGGGTTTTTTACACTGACAATCAGTCCCTCATCATTTCCTTCAGGTGATTCATAAAGCACGATTTCACTGTTGACGGACTTTTTATCACCGTTATTTTCTGATTTTGAATTCTGTGCATAAATATTTTCACCTGACGAATTATATGTAATCATTACGCTGACATTTCCGACACCGTCTATTTTTGAAATTATATTTTCAAGCTTTTGCTGAATTTCGCTCTGCATATCAACATCGGAGGCTGATGTTGTTGTTTCATTGATACTTTCAGCTTCCGAATCAACGGATAATACTAATACAATCATGATGACGCATATCAGTGCAGCAACGGGAATAAGCTTTTTGTTATCTTTGATTTTATTTAAAATTTCACTGTTCATAGATAATTATTTCAGGAATAATTCCCGTAAGCTCACCGACCTTGTTTTTTATAAGACTCATTTTTAATGAATCAATCTTTGAAATGTATATTTTTATATTTTCAGTTGTAACAGCATTATTGTTATCAACGGCAAAAACAATTTCAATATTACATTTACCTGTAAGATAAGAATCAATTGTTTTATGTATTTCTGTTTCCGTGATTCTGACTCCGTTGTTACAGATATATTCAAGTAACATAACTGAATATGCCTCCTGTTCAGACGAAATATTAAAATCCGTTTCAGAATCGGATATTTCCGATAAATCAAACTTAAAAGCATGTGTTACAAGAATTGCAATAAGCACTAATGAATTAATCTGTAAAAACAGCTTCTTGAATACACCGTCCGGTATAAGATAAACAGACACGGCAGACAGAATTGATACTATACAGAATATCAAAGTAAATTCTTTTATACTGTCCATGTAACATCCTCACTTATTGCTGAGAATAAGCAGCGTCGAAATTGAAATAAGAAATATAAAAATGATAAATACAAGCAAGCTGATAAGCATTGATACTACATATCTGAAGGATGATAACAGCTCTGAAATCTTATCGTTACTGACAGATGATGCGAGAAACTCACAGATATAAAAGGACAGACACCAGCAAAACAGTCCTGCAAATACAGGTCAACAAGCGATAATTAATATAATAATCCCCGTAATCCCGAAAGTATTCTTAAACAAACCGACTGCCGATACAACTGCTGACAAGCCTTCGCTCAGTGTTCCGCCGACAACAGGTACGGATGAGCCGAGGACAAAACGGATTGAGTTGCCTGAAATTCTGTCAATGTCTGCTGATACAATATCTCTGATGGTAAGAACGCCAGAATACACAGCAGCAAGCAATCCAAGTATAAAGCTGAATAACTTTTTTATGAGCTCAACTAATCTGAATGGGCTGAATGCTGAATTAATACCTGACGAAACACAAAACGCAGAAATCATACACAGTAACGGTGTTAGAAATTCATCGCATACAAGAATTATCACTTCAGAGATATACAGTGAAATTGCTGATGAGCCTGATGCAAGTGTCGGGTTCCCGCCAAAGGCAATAATTGCCGTAAATACAGGGATTATCATTTTCATTAGTCCGCATAAAACCGATATTAAATTTACGGTTTTTGCAATAAGCTCTATTATGTATGAAAAAGACACAAGAGATACAAACAAAACCGAAATAAAATCAAAATAAGATGACATTTTACCTGTTGCAGGTAATAAGCTTCCTGACAATACATTAAGAATCAGTATTACAGAAATAATCAGAATAAGCTGTAACGGCGCTGACAGATTGTCACCCACTATATCAAATATAGCTAACAATGTTTCTTTGAATGATAAATCTTTGTATTCATCAGGATTGAAAGTGTCAAAACCCAATGTTGACAGCAGTTCAAGTGTATCGGAATCAAGGTCATTTTTCAGCTCTGTTACTGCATTTTCATAGAATTCAGCTTCAAAAATCTCCTCTGCATGTGCGTTAACTGTAAAGGATAAAAGCATTACAGCACATAACAACATGTTAAGTATAATCACTTTACACATTTTCTGTCTAAATCTTATCAATTATCTGTACCGTCAGCTCCACAATACCCTTGATTACAGGTATTGCCGCTGAAATCATTATTATTTTTCCTGCAAATTCAATCTGAGATGCAAGTGCCGAAGAGCCGTTATCCCTGCAGATATCCGATGAAAACTGTGCAACGACTGCAATACCGAGTGACCTGATGATTATTCCGAAATATTCAGTTTCAAGCTCTGTACCGACAGTGTAATTATTTATCAGGTCAAGCATGTCACACATATACGGATATGCTATAAATGCTACAATAATAACAGCACCGATCTGTGCGAGAACTGCATATTCAGGGCAGTTTTTTTTCAGTATTACATAAATTATTGTACCCGATACTGCAATTCCGATTATCTTCATCATAGGTCAAACACCGCTTTTATGTAATCAAAAAGTTCAATAAGATGGGGCAGAAGAATCATAAAAACGATTATAAGACCTGCAAGAGTAGTAACCATTGTGTATTCATCTTTTCCTGAGCGTGATAACACCTGATTCAGAACTGCAACAATTATTCCGATTCCTGCAATTTTAAACAGAATATCAACATCCATTAATTTTCCTCCGTCAGAGAATAAGCAATGCGATCATAAGTCCTGCAGATACGGTGCAGACTGCATTTGTTTTTATTGTTTTAAGTTTCTTTTCTGCAGCATTTTCTTTGAATACAGACAGCTGTGAAACAGCGCTGTCTGTATATTCCTTTATTTTATCAGACTGACATAAAAACAAATTATTTCCATAATGCTTCAGAACATCCTTTTCCCACTGATACAGTTTTATATCAGATGTCATAACAGCTTTCTCCCATGCTTCGGGTAATTTCATTCCCTCTTCCGTGTTTTTAATATATTTTCCGGGAATAGCAATTGCTGAATATTTATCTGACACATAAAGTGATCTGAGAATCTCATTTAAGGATTCTTTTTGATTAAACGCTCTCTCCCCTGTTTCTTTAACCATTGAAATGCATTCATTCAGGTGGTTGCAATGAACAGACTCTTTTCTTACAATTGTCACTGCAAGCAGAACTGAAATGCAAATAATAACAAATGAAAAATATACATTCATAATTCTGATTTCTCCGTACATATAACTTCTTTGATTTTTCCTGCATTCTCACTGCTGTCAAGCATTATAATTGTGTCAAAGCATCCTGACTCAATCAATTTTGAAGACACCTTCCTTTTATATAAATCATCAGCTGACGAAATATGTACACTGACGATGAATCTTACTCCCGTATGAAACCCTTCTGATATTTTTTCGACTTCTTCAGATGTTGAAATTTCATCACATAGTATTATTTCAGGCGACAATGTTCTGATTGCGTGTATTATTCCGTTTCTTTTACTAAAGCCTCTCAGAACATCACAATTAAGTGATTTTACTGATGTCAGCTCATTTCGTTCATCTATTATGACAAGTTTACAAACACCTGAATTGGTGTCGCAGGATAATTTTTCAGCAATTGCTCTGAGTAATGTGGTTTTTCCACTGCATGGGCTACCGCAGATAATTATCCCCTCAAAAGGATTTTTCAATACATCATTAATGATTTTAGGAATTATAATTTCTCCGGAAGCAATACGTATACATAAGGATTCTATATTTTTCAGATTGACAATTTTTCCGTTATCGGTAACAGCTTCACCTGAAATACCTATACGATGACCTTTTCCGTATGACAAATAACCGTTAAGAAGTTCATCCTGCTTCGAGTAAACAGAATAATCACAGGCTGCACTTATTATTTCATCAATATCCTGCTTTGTAATGTACAATGCTCCGTGATATGATAGTTTAGAATATGTATTATCGCTTTTTACAAAAACAGAACCATAATTTCCGTACATCATCAAAGGTCTGTTATTTCTGATTCTCAATTCATAGGTCTGTATTTTTATGTCTTCATCAAAACAGGATAAAATACTTTTTATTCTGTAAGGTAGAATCTTTATTGCATCATCAAAATTTTCTGCTGCCATTTTTTTCACGCTCCGATATATAATATGCTTTCTTGTCCTGTTTTATTCCTGACAAATAAATTGTACAATTAATGAACCTTTAAGTTTTTTTCAATATTTTTCCGTATAATAAATTTCAAAAATCATTAATAATTCAAAATTTCAATTATTCTGTTCAGTAATAATATTAGACACTTTATCAAGTGTAACTGAGAATTAACATGTCTAATTATGTATTATTTGTAAATAAATTATTGACAAAATTAAATTATAGTATTATAATTTAAATATCTATTATACGGGGGTATAATCATGGATGAATTAACACAACTCATCAAAAAAAATATCAAACTCAAGTTTTCAAGCACACGCCGTTTTTCTGAAGAGCTTGGTATTCCGCAGACTACTATCGTAAGTGCAATTAAAAACGGCGTAAGCGGAACAGCATTTGCAACTGTATGTAAAATGTGCAATGCTTTGGACATTAAACTCATCAACGGTATTTATCCTGTTGTGGTTTCAGACACGACAAAAAATCTGATTGAAAGACTTTCGAAGCTTGATGAAAAAGGTATACATACTGTCAGCACTGTTCTTGAAATGGAATATATCCGTTGCCGTGCAGAAGCTGAAGCAATTGCAATCGCAGAAAAAAATGCAAGAATTGAAGTTGCAAAAAATAATCCTGTAATCAGTTCAGCTCAGATCCCTTCCAAAACAGAAGTAAGTGATATTCTCAAAGCGATATCTGATTAAAATACAACTGTATCCGTAAAAAAATATTTCAATACTAAATATCAGATTATAATGAATAATCCCTGACATAAATTTCAATGTCAGGGATTATCTATTTGTTATAAAGAAATAAATAAAGACTATGCCGGAGAAGACATAGTCTTTAAACTAAGGTTTATCAGAATAATGTTTCAGATGTTACAACATTAAATCCTTCTGAAACCAATGCTGTTTTTGCAGTTTCGTTGTTATCAACTCTGAAAATCATATATGCATGACCGAGATTTTTAACAGAAAGAAATGCATAAGTATATTCGACTGCAATATCTGACTTTACAAGTACATCAAGAATATTTGCAAGAGCACCGGGTGTATCGGGGATTTCAACTGCAAGAACTTCTGTTTCTGCAACAACATATCCGCCGTCCTTCAACACTTTTGCAGCAGTATCATGATCTTCACATATAATCCTGAGAATACCGAAATCGTGAGTATCTGCAACAGAAAGTGCTTTCATATTAATTTTATTATCAGCAATATATCTTGTAACTTCTGCAAGCTTACCTGTTTTGTTTTCAACAAAAACTGAAATCTGTTTAACGCTCATTTTAGAATTCTCCTTTCAGAATCAATCGTGAAGCTTACGCTTGTCAACAACTCTTACAGCCTTGCCTTCACTTCTTGTAATTGACTTGGGAGATACAAGGTGAACAACAGGTCTGATACCGAGCATCTGTGTAATAGCAGCTGCAAGCTCTTTTTCTTTGACTGAAACAGCCTTGACTGTGTCAGAGAACTGTTCGGGATTAAGTTCAACATAAACATCAAGTGTGTCTGTATTGTTTGCTCTGTCAACTTCAATCATATAGTTAGGTGAATAGCCTTCGCTGAGAAGAACAGTTTCAATCTGTGACGGGAATACATTGACACCGCGGATAATAAGCATGTCATCGCTTCTGCCCATGGGCTTACTCATTCTGATAAGAGTTCTGCCGCAAGAACACTTTTTGCGAGAAAGAACACAGATATCTCTTGTTCTGTATCTGAGAAGGGGGAAAGCTTCCTTATCAATGCTTGTAAATACAAGCTCACCCTTTGTTTCTTCGGGAAGAACCTCACCTGTATCGGGGTTGATGATTTCAGGAATAAAATGGTCCTCGTTAACATGCATACCGCCCTGCTCACAGCATTCAAAGGAAACGCCCGGGCCGCTTGTTTCGGTAAGACCGTAAATATCATATGCCTTGATACCCAGTGATTTTTCAATATCACGGCGCATCTCTTCTGTCCAGGGTTCAGCACCGAAAATACCTGCTTTGAGGTCAATATCATCAGGTTTAAGCCCCATATCCTTGAGTGTTTCACCTATGTATGCAGCATATGAAGGTGTACAGCAGATGATTGTTGAATGAAGATCCTGCATAAACTGAATCTGTCTTTCTGTATTGCCTGAAGACATGGGAAGTGTAAGACAGCCAACCTTATGTGAACCGCCGTTAAGACCGGGGCCGCCTGTAAAAAGACCGTAGCCGTATGCAACCTGACATACATCTTCATTTGTACCGCCTGCTGCAACAATAGCTCTTGCACAGCAGTCTTCCCACAAGTCAACGTCTTTCTGTGTATAGAAAGCAACAACTCTCTTACCTGTTGTACCGCTTGTTGACTGAATTCTTACGCAATTCTTCAGGTCTGTACCGAGAAGACCGTAGGGATAAGCATCACGAAGGTCTGCCTTTGTAAGGAAAGGTAACTTATGAAGATCATCAACTGACTTGATGTCATCAGGTGTTACACCCTTTTCATCCATAAGGTCACGATAGTATTTTACATTTTCATATACATGTTTAACCTGAGCAACGAGCTTTTCGTTCTGAATCTTAAGCATTTCTTCACGGGAAGCGCATTCTATTTCAGGCTGATAGTAATTCTGCATTACAATCAATCCTTTCTGTTTATTATGTGTATAATTATACGCTAAAAGAATTAAATGTCAATAAATATATAATAATTTTATTGAAAATTCTATTGAAATATTTGTCAGATATGTTATAATTAAGAAAATAATTTCAGGAGGTTCTTTTATGATTCCTTTATCGGAAGCTGTTGTACCGTCAGCATTTGCCGTCTGGCTTGATACAGTTTTTGCAAATTTTGATTTTTCCGTTTTTGAATTTTTCGGCAAATTACATACAGATTGGCTCACACCTATTGTAGAAGCTTTCACTCATTTAGGTGACTCAGAGTTTATTATTCCCCTTGCAGTTGTAGGACTCATCCTCTGTCTTTTCAAGAAAACAAGAAAAGTCGGTGCTACTCTTGTCCTTGCAATTGTTGTCGGAACTCTCATAACAAATGTTGTAATGAAGCCTTTTGTTCTCAGACCCAGACCTTTCCAGTCACTTGCAGATAATGCTCAGTACTGGCAGTGGTACACTGAAGCAGGTGCTCATCCCGAGTCACTTTTCAGAAGCTTCCCCAGCGGTCACACAACAGGTGCTTTTGAAATCGGCATGGCACTTTTCTTCTCAGTCAACAATAAGAAAATCAAGTGGATTTTCCCCGTTTACTCTGTTCTTATCGGTTGTTCAAGACTTTACCTTATGGTTCATTACTGCACAGACGTTATCGGCGGTATGATATGCGGTACTGTAGCTGCTGTTATTGCTTTCTTTATTGTAAAAGCAATTCTTTCAATTCTTGAGAAATCAGAAAAAGGTCTCCTTAAAAAAGTGAATGATTTTGACCTTGCAGAAGTAATCAAGTCAAAGAAAAAGGCATAAACACATTAAACTGCGTCAAAGGGCGCAGTTTTTTTGTTGACAATATATTTTTTTATGTTAAAATGTAAATATAAAATTTGAGGGAGATGCAGACATGGACAGAATAACCGTTAAAGGGACAGCTTTTGTTGACGAATCAGGCAGAGAATGCATTTTCAACGGTATCAACCTTGTCAACAAAGGTTACTTTGATGAAAATACAGGCAAAATGAATTATACTGATGTCAACTGGAATGAAGACATGTTCAGAAGATTTTCAGAAAAAGGTATCAATCTTCTCCGTTTCGGTCTTGTATGGAAAGCAATTGAACCGAAACCCGGTGTCTATGATGAAGCTTATCTTGATTTTATGGAAAGCTTCGTTGACATGGCATGCAAATACGGTATTTATGTATATCTTGATGTTCATCAGGACTGCTTCCACGGTATGCCTGACTGGGCAACCGTTACCGATTCATATAAACGCAGAAAGCCCGTTATCATCTGGGCAGAAGGCTATTTCATTGACAAAGCCGTACACAGAGCTTTTGATAACTTCTGGGCAAACACTCCCGTTGCAGGTAAAGGTCTTCAGGATTGGTTTGCCGACATGTGGAAGCATGTTGCAGAGCGTTTCAAAGATAAAGAAAATCTTTTCGGCTTTGATATTCTAAACGAGCCTTTCCCCGGAACAAGCGGCGGTAAGGTGTTTAAAAAGATTATCAAATCAGGCACAAAAGCAGTTCTTTCAAGAAAAAAAGTGCTTTTCGGTGCATTGAAAAATATCACAAAAAATGACCCTGTCAAAGAAATACTTTCTGCACTTGATGACAAAACTCTTGTAAGAGAAGTCACTTCATCAGGTGACATTATCATCAAAAATTTTGATGTTGATAAATATTATCCCTTCATGAAAAAAATGTCTGAGGCTATCCGTGAAGTAACTGACAAAGGTATAATCGTCATGGAAGCTTGTTATTATTCAAATTCAAGCATTCCCAGTTCAACACCACGAATCAGATATGATGATAACAGTCTTGAAGAAAATATCTGTTTTGCTCCTCACGGTTACGATATAACCGTTGACTCTGTATATACAAATACAGCAGGTAATAACCGTGTTGATTCAATATTTGATGAACATGCAAAAACACAGACAAGACTCGGTATCCCCGTAATCGTTGGTGAATGGGGCGGAATGTATCCCGGCAGTGACAGTTATCCTCACCTTGAGCATCTTCTCGAGTATTTTGACAACAAACACTGGTCGCAGACCTACTGGTGTTATGTTGACGGACTCCTTGATGAAAAAATTATGGATATTATCAACCGTCCTTATCCTGTTGCAGTTCCCGGTAAAATCATAAAATATCATTACAACAGAGTATCCGACACATTTTCACTTTCATTCAGATGTGATTCATCTACAAGAAAAAAAGCTGTTATTTACTCCCCTGTCATGCCTATTGAAATTGTATCAAAGTGTAAATATGACATAAAGCAAATCAACGGCTCATCATCTGTACATATCACTGTAGGTGCAGGAAAAGGTGAAAATTATATTGAGCTGAGATATGCTCCGATTATAAAAGAATAATCAGTTTCAGAACCGTCATAATAAAGACGGTTCTTTTTTTTATAAAATAATATAGTTATAATTCTATTTTGGAATTATATTTAAATATAATAGTATTATAATATAAAATATTTTATTATGGAGTGATTTTAATGTTAACAGATGTAGAAATAGCTCAGTCATGTAAAATGCTTCCCATCAAAGATGTTGCCGCTTCTCTCGGTATAGCAGAAGATTATCTTGATTATTACGGCAAATACAAAGCAAAGCTCAACGATGACCTTTTCAGAGCAACTGAAAATAATCCCGACGGCAAGCTCATTCTTGTTACGGCAATCAACCCCACACCCGCAGGTGAAGGTAAGACAACCGTTACAGTCGGTCTCGGTCAGGCTATGAATGTTATCGGCAAAAAGGCAATCATCGCTCTTCGTGAGCCCTCACTCGGTCCCGTTTTCGGTATCAAAGGCGGTGCTGCAGGCGGTGGATATTCTCAGGTTGTTCCCATGGAAGACATCAATCTCCATTTCACAGGCGATATGCATGCTATAACAGCAGCAAACAATCTTCTTTGTGCTATCATTGACAATCACATCCAACAGGGCAACGAGCTCGGCATTGACCAGAGAAGAATTCTCTTCAAGAGATGTATGGATATGAATGACAGAGCGCTCCGTAATATTGTTGTTGGCCTCGGCGGTAAAGTATGCGGTGTACCCCGTGAAGACGGCTTCAACATTACTGTTGCAAGTGAAATTATGGCTATACTCTGCCTTGCAAAGAATCTTACAGACCTCAAGGAAAGATTTGAAAACATTCTTGTTGCTTACAATTATGCAGGTGAACCTGTTTACTGTAAAGAACTCGGTTGTGCAGGTGCTATGACACTTCTTATGAAGGATGCTATAAATCCCAACCTTGTTCAGACACTTGAAAACACTCCCGCAATCATTCACGGCGGACCTTTTGCAAACATTGCCCACGGCTGTAACTCAGTAAGAGCTACAAAGCTTGCACTCAAACTTGCTGATTACACCATAACAGAAGCAGGCTTCGGCTCAGACCTCGGTGCTGAGAAATTCCTTGACATCAAGTGCCGTGCAGCAGGATTAAAGCCTTCATGTATCGTTCTTGTAGCAACATGCCGTGCTCTCAAGTACAACGGCGGGGTTCCCAAGGCAGAAACATCAAATGAAAATCTCGAAGCCCTTGCAAAAGGTATCGTAAACCTCGGTGCTCACATTGAAAACATGAGAAAATACGGTGTTCCCGTTGTTGTTGCAATAAATAAGTTCTATGCAGATACCGATGCTGAAATTGATTTTGTAAAGAACTACTGTAAAGAATCCGGTGCTGTTGCCTGCGTATCAGAAGGCTTTGCCGAAGGCGGTAAAGGTGCTGCAGAGCTTGCACAGCTTGTATGTGACACTATAGATGCCAACGAAAGCACAAACAACTTCGGTCATATTTACGATACAGAAAAATCAATCAAAGAAAAGATTGAAACAATAGCTAAAGAGATTTACAGAGCTGACGGTGTAATTTACACAGCAAATGCTGAAAAATCAATCAAAGAAATTGAAAGACTCGGCAGAGATAAGCTTCCCGTATGCGTTGCAAAAACTCAGTATTCTCTTTCAGATGACCCGACAAAGCTCGGCAAACCCGAGAATTTCAAAATTACCGTCAGAGATGTCAGACTTTATTCAGGTGCAGGCTTTGTGACCGTTATGACAGGTGACATTCTTACAATGCCCGGTCTCCCGAAGGCCCCCAGTGCACTTAAAATTGATATCCATGAAGACGGAACAATTGAAGGTTTATTCTAATCAAAGGCATATTCAGAATCAGGTGATTAATTTGTCAGACAAATTCAGTTTTTTATATAATGATGAGCTTACGGTGTTAAAACTCCGTAAGCTTTATGAAGACAGAGGATTCAAAAAGTTCAGAATGAGCAAATTTGAATCCTATGATTTCTATGCAAAAAACAAGGATTTCCTTGTCGGTAACAGAATCATTACTTTCACAGACCTTAACGGCAAGCTTATGGCGTTAAAGCCTGATGTTACCCTGAGCATAGTCAAGAATGCAGACAATTCAGCTGACAGACAGAAGCTCTATTACACTGAGAATGTATACCGTGAATCAAAGGATATACATGAATTCAAGGAGATTTCACAGGTAGGTCTTGAAGTACTCGGCGAAATTGACCTTTTCCAGACTGTTGAAATCATCACTCTTGCAATAAAGAGTCTTCTTGAACTCGATGAAAATGCAATTCTTGAAATTTCACATATGGGATATACGGAAGGTCTTCTTGACTGTCTGACAAATGACATTCATCTGAGAAATGAATTACATAAATTATTCAAAGAAAAAAATTCACACGACCTTATAAAACTTGCTGAAGAAAACTCTTTACCGAAAAGCCCTGTCAATACGGCTGTTGATGTTATGTCCTGCAAGGCTTCAAACGAAGAAACTATTGAAAACGCATTGACAAATGCACTCAACACAAGAATGCAGGATGCAGTAAAAGAAGTCAGCTCGATCTTCTCACTTCTAAAAAAATCATGTCTTGACAAGCACATCAGAATTGATTTATCTGTCACAGATGACCCCGGTTATTATAACGGAATTCTCATGCACGGTTATGTTCATTCTATTCCCCGTGATGTGCTTTCAGGCGGACGATATGACAGTCTGATGTCCAAAATGGGTAAAGATAAAACTCAGGCAATGGGCTTTGCAATCTATTTTGATGCACTTGACAGAAAGCTTCATGTAAAAAACAAAGCAGGAACCGATGCTGTTGTTGTTTACAATGAAAGCTCAGATATAAATACACTTGCAGATTTATGCAATACCCTTGAAATGCAGGGTATTTCATACAATGCAGTTACAAAGATGCCTGACAACTGCAACAACTCAAAGATTTATGTTGTTGAAGGAAATCAGGTAAAGGAGGTTACATTATGATTAGTGTAGCGTTACCTAAAGGCAGACTCGGAAATAAGGTTTTTGATATTTTTGCAAAAATCGGTTATGACTGCGATGAAATGCATTCTGACTCCCGTCAGCTTGTGTTCACAAGTGAAGAAAACGGAATCAGCTATTTCCTTGTCAAGCCCTCGGATGTCAGTATTTATGTTGAACACGGTGCAGCTGATATAGGTATTGTAGGCAAAGATATTCTTCTTGAATATGAACCCGATGTATATGAGCTTCTCGACCTTGGTATCGGCAAATGCAGAATGTGTGTTGCAGGCAAGAATGATTTCTGTGACAATCCGGATGTTGCATTAAGAGTTGCAACAAAGTTTGTCAATATTGCAAAAACATATTATAAAAGCATAAACAGAAACATTGAAATCATCAAGCTCAACGGCTCAATTGAACTCGCTCCCATTCTTGATTTATCTGATGTTATAGTTGATATTGTTGAAACAGGTACAACACTCAAGGAAAACAATCTCGGAGTACTGACTGAGATTCTTCCTATCAGTGCAAGACTTATTGCAAATAAGGCAAGTTATAAATTCAAGACGGAAGAGATAAATAAAATTGTTACAAAATTCAGCGAGGAATTAAACAAATGATTAAGATTATAGACACAAAAACAGTTTCTGATTTTACCGTTTTTACCCGTGAAGATGAAAAGAAAAACGAAGAAATCGAAAAAATTGTTGAAGGTATTATTGAAAATGTAAAAGCAAACGGTGACAAAGCGCTGTTCGAATACTGCGAAAAGTTTGATAAGTGCAAACTTGATACTCTTCTTGTTTCGGAAGAAGAAATCGAAGAAGCATTCTCACAGACTGACGAATATTTTATTGAAACACTCAGACAGGCAAGAGATAACATTGCAGATTTCCATTCAAAGCAAGTCAGAAATGACTTTGTTTTTACAAAGGAAGACGGTATTGTTCTCGGTCAGAAAATCACACCCGTTGAAAAAGCAGGTCTTTATGTACCCGGCGGTACAGCAGCATATCCAAGCACAGTGCTTATGGATGCTGTTCCTGCAAAAATTGCCGGTGTAAGTGAAATTGTTATGGTAACTCCCCCATCTGCTGACGGCAGAATCAACCCTGCAATTCTCACTGCGGCAAAAATAGCAGGTGTCACAAAGATATTCAAGCTCGGCGGTGCTCAGGCTGTTGCTGCCCTTGCTTACGGCACTGAAAGTGTTCCAAAGGTTGACAAAATCGTCGGCCCCGGAAATATCTTTGTTGCTACGGCAAAGAAACAGGTTTACGGAAAAGTAAGCATTGATATGATTGCAGGCCCGAGTGAAATTCTTGTTATTGCCGAACCCACATGTGACCCTGCAAATGTTGCGGCTGATCTTCTTTCACAGGCTGAGCATGACAGAATGGCAAGCTCCGTTCTTGTAACAACTGATATGGACTTTGCAAAAAATGTTGCAGACGAAATTGAAAGACAGTTAAAGCTCCTTCCCCGTGAAGATATTGCAAGAGAATCAATTGACAATAACGGTAAGATTTTTATAGTTGATTCGATTGAAACGGCTGTTAAGCTCAGTAATGAGATAGCACCCGAGCATCTTGAAGTCTGTGTGGACAATCCCTTTGAACTTCTTCCTCTTATAAAGAATGCAGGCAGTATATTCCTCGGAAAGAATGTACCCGAAGCTCTCGGTGATTATTTTGCAGGCCCTAATCACACACTGCCCACAAGCGGTACTGCAAGATTCTCTTCTCCCCTTTCCGTTGACGATTTCATCAAAAAGTCTTCATTCATCTACTACTCAGAATCAGCTCTTGAAAAATGCCACGAAAGAATTGAAGACTTCGCAAACCGTGAGGGCTTACAGGCTCACGGCAAGTCAATAGGAATAAGATTCAATAAATTTTAAGAAGTGTTATAAATGTCACTATTTTTATCAGAAAGATTTTCTAATATAGAACCCTATACTCCCGGTGAACAACCGAAAGTGAGTAATTTAATAAAACTCAACACTAACGAAAGCCCTTTTCCTCCGTCACCAAAAGTAATTGAGGCACTGAATAAAGAAGAAATATCAAAACTCAATCTTTATTCCGACCCTGATACAAAGGAAGTCATTGATGCAATTGCTCAGACTTTCGGCGTAAATACAAATCAGGTACTTATGGGCAACGGCTCAGATGAAATTTTGGCTTTTGCTTTCCAGGCTTTCTGTGATAAAGAAAATGAGCCTTGTTTTGCAGACATCACATACGGTTTTTATCCCGTATTCTGTGAGTTATTCGGTCTGAATCCCGAGATTATCCCGCTCAGAGAGGATTTATCAATCGGTACGGAAGATTATATCGGCAAAAAAAAGCCCATTTTCATAGCTAACCCCAATGCTCCCACAGGACTTGCACTCCCGCTCAGCGATATTGAAAAGATACTTGCTTCAAATAAAGATTCTATAGTACTTATTGATGAGGCATATGTTGATTTCGGTGCCGAAAGTGCTGTATCCCTTGTTGACAAGTATGACAACCTTATTGTTTCAAGAACATTTTCAAAATCAAGAAATCTTGCAGGTGCGAGAATCGGTTTTGCAATTTCAAATCCCGAGCTTATTGCAGATATGGGCAAAATGAAGTTTTCGTTCAATCCTTATAATCTGAACAGACTTTCTATTATCGCAGGTAAGGAATCTGTTCTTGATACCGAGTATTTCAATAAATGTATTGCTGAAATCATTTCAAACAGAGAATATACGGTAAATGAGCTTGAAAAAAGAGGCTTTTCAATCCCCGATTCAAAAGCAAACTTCATTTTTGCAAAACACAATACACTTTCGGGTGAAGAATACTTCAATGAACTGAGAAAAAGAAACATTGTTGTAAGATATTTCAGCAAAGAAAGAATAAAAGACTATGTAAGAATCACAATCGGCTCAAAAGAACAGATGACTGCACTTATTGTTGCTACCGATGAGATTCTGAAAGGATGATATTATGAGAACATTCAGTACAGAAAGAAAAACTGCAGAAACAGATATAAAACTGTCACTCAACATTGACGGTACAGGCAAATCTGTGATTGACACTGGTTGCGGTTTCCTTGACCATATGCTCACACTTTTTGCAAAGCACTCAAGATTCGACCTTGATGTCACCTGCAAAGGAGATACACAGGTTGACTATCACCACACTACAGAGGATATTGCAATTGTCCTCGGAAATGCGCTGTCAAGATGTATCGGTGACGCAAAGGGTATCTGCAGATACGGTCACATTATTCTTCCTATGGACGAGTCACTTATTCTCTGTGCTGTTGATGCAGGCGGCAGAGCTTGTCTTAACTATAAGCTTTCAATCCCCACAGAAAAAGTCGGAGACTTTGACACTGAGCTTGTTGAAGAATTTATGGCTGCATTCACAAGAAGTGCAAAAATCAATCTTCACTTAAAACAGCTCGACGGCACAAATTCACATCACATCATTGAAGGTGCTTTCAAAGCCCTTGCAAGAGCTCTGAAAACTGCAGTTTCTATTGATGAAAAATTCAAAGACGAAATTCCCTCTACGAAAGGCATTTTATAAATGATAGCAATAATTAACTATGGTGTGGGCAATCTCTTTTCACTTGTCGGGTCTCTCGAACACCTCGGCATTGATGCAGTTGTCACATCTGATGCAGATGAAATAAGAAAAGCAGACAGAATTATTCTGCCTGGTGTAGGTGCTTTTGCAGATGCAAAGCAGAAGCTTGTTGACACAGGACTTATTCCCGTAATTGATGAAGAAGTCAGAAAAGGTAAACCGCTTCTGGGCATCTGTCTTGGTATGCAGCTTCTTTTTGAAAAAAGCTTTGAATACGGTGAGCATGACGGTCTGGGCTACATCAAAGGCGAAGTATGCCCTCTGAATGAAGATATTTCAAAGGAACTCAAAGTCCCTCATATCGGCTGGAACAAGCTTATAATAAAAGATAAAAGCAATCCTATGCTTAAATATACGGGGGATAATGACTATGTTTATTATGTTCACTCATTTTATGCAAAGAATTGTGATGATTCCCTTGTGGCTTATTCGGAATATGATGTAAATGTACCCGGTCTTGTATGCAAAAACAACATTTTCGGTGCTCAGTTCCATCCCGAAAAAAGCGGTCAGGTGGGTCTTGATATGTTAAAGGCTTTCAATGAGGTGACAGCATGAAAATATTTCCAGCAATAGACCTTCGCGGCGGTAAGGTTGTAAGACTTACAGAAGGCGATTATACAAGAATGAAAACATACGGTGACTCCCCCGTTGAAACTGCGAAAATGTTTGAGAGTATGGGAGCAAAGCATCTTCATGTTGTTGACCTTGATTCTGCAAAAGACGGCGGAAACGCCAACACAGATATTATCTGTCAGATTGCAAAAGAAACAAATCTTTTCATTCAGACAGGCGGCGGAATCAGAACAGAAGAAAAGATAAAGCACTATGTTGATGCAGGTGTTGACAGACTTATTCTCGGCACGGCTGCTATAAACAACTTCCCTTTCCTGTGTGATATGATAAAGAAATTCGGCAGTCACATTGCTGTCGGTGTTGATGCAAAAGACGGTTTTGTTGCCGTTAACGGATGGCTTGAAGTAACAAAGGTAAATTCCTTTGATTTCTGCAGAAAACTTGCAGATAACGGCGTTGAAACAGTAATTTATACAGATATTTCAAAGGACGGTAAGCTCAGCGGTACTAATGTTGACGCATACCGTGAACTTAAAAAAATTAAAAATCTCAATGTCATTGCATCAGGCGGAATTTCTTCAATGGATGACATAAAAGCACTCTGTGAATTTGATTGTTACGGTGCAATTATCGGCAAGGCAATTTATGAAAACAGAATTGACCTTAAAGAAGTACTTAAGTTTGCAGGTGATGAATTATGATAACAAAGAGAATTATTCCCTGCCTTGATATCAGAAACGGCAGAGTTGTCAAGGGTGTCAATTTTGAAGGCATTCAGGATGTGCAGGACCCTGTTGTGCTTGCAAAATTCTATAATGACAGCGGTGCTGACGAGCTTGTTTTCTATGATATCACTGCAAGCTTTGAAGGCAGAAGCCTTTTCAGCGATGTACTTAAAAATGTTGCAAGTAATATCTTCATTCCTCTGACTGTCGGAGGCAATATCAACTCTGTTGATGATTTTGACAGAGTACTCAAAAGCGGTGCTGATAAAGTAAGCGTAAACTCGGGTGCTATCAGAAATCCCTCGCTTATCGGTGAAGCTGCAAAGAAATACGGTGACCAGTGCGTTGTTCTTTCAATGGATGTGAAGCGTGTTGACGGTCAGTTCCGAATTTTTGCAAAGGGCGGCAGAGAAGACACAGGTATTGATGCCATTGAATGGGCAAAGAAATGTACTGCAAACGGTGCAGGTGAAATTGTTGTAAATTCAATCAATACAGACGGTGTCAAAAACGGCTTTGACCTTGAAATGCTCAGGGCAATATGCGATGTTGTTTCCGTGCCTGTTATTGCATCAGGCGGTGCAGGTTGTATGGAGCATTTCAGGACACTTTTCAATGAAGTACCCGGTGTTGATGCAGGTCTTGCGGCTTCAATCTTCCATTTCGGAGAAGTTAAAATCTCTGACCTTAAAAAATATCTTAACGACAACAATATAGAAATGAGAATTCAGGAGAAATAAAATGTACGAGGAAATTATTAAAGAACTTAAATTTGATGACAAAGGGCTTATCCCTGCAGTTGTTCAGGACTTTTTCACAGGAGAAGTGCTGACCGTTGCATATATGAACGCAGAAAGCCTTAAAATCACACTGGAAGAAAAGATGACATGCTTCTTCTCACGCTCAAGACAGGAGCTTTGGAGAAAGGGTGAAACAAGCGGTAACAGACAGCACATTGTTTCTGTAAAAACAGACTGTGACAAGGATGCACTTGTAGTAAAAGTCTTAAAAGAAGGTCCTGCATGCCACACGGGCGCTGAGAGCTGTTTCTTCAATCTTTTATATAAAGATAATGATAAGACAGACTTCTCAATTGATGCCCTCTATGACCTTATCAAGGGCAGAAAAACAAACATGCAGGAAGGCTCATACACAACCTACCTCTTCACTAAAGGTCTTGACAAGATTATGAAAAAGGTCGGTGAAGAGTGTACTGAAGTTATTATCGGTGCGGCAAAGAATTCAAAAGAAGAAACTATCTATGAGATTTCCGATTTGGCATATCATATCCTTGTTCTTATGGTTGAAATGGGAATTTCAGTTGATGACATAAGAAAAGAACTTGATTCAAGACATGTTATTGACCACAAGGTAAAACAAGAAACAATGCAATAACCGTCAGTTTTCGCATTCTCTTAAATAAAATACAACAGACTTTTCCGTATCCTCATCAGATGGATACGGATTTTCTTTTTGAAGAAGAAAATCATACTCAGAATAAAGACAGAACGGAAGAAAGTACACTGACGGAATGACAAACAAAGATGCTGTTTTTTTTGGCAGATTCATAATTTTCAGTATAAACAGTCTGATTTTTTTACCGTCCGTCATGCTTTCTGATTTATTATAAATTTCAGTATATGATAAATTTTTATTATTGAGTAACACATAATTTACAAGTGAAAATTTAAGAATATACATCCTGTAAAAAATCAAACCGAAAACAAACAGCAATGAGGCACAGCCGACAAAAAGATAGATTACATCCGAGGGATAAAGATTATCTTCAAGAATAAATGTTGCTGATACAGTCAGCATAAAAGGGCTCAGGAATATAAATAATAAAAATATTTTTTTGATAAGTGTAATTAATGATAATATACTGAATCTGACTGTATCGTAAAAAGTTATATCTGTCTTTATATTTACTGAAAAGTACTCGCATTTCCTGAGCTTTGCATAATAGTAAATAAAATATAGTATTGTAATTTCCGACACTGCAGCAAATGAAGCAATTCCGAGGGTCAGCTCATTAGTAAACACACCTGCAGATGCAAGACATGAAGTATCAAAAATAAATAAGTAAATTACAGATATTAATGATGTAAAAAAGAGAATAAAAGACAGATAATCTGATAAATATACCATGAAGCTCCTGATAGTATTTTTCTTCATCAGATTTTTTGCAGCAAATTGATTTATTCTGAACATAAACAAAACCTCCGATAAAATTATCGGAGGAAAAACATATTATTATTCATTAAAGCTCAACATTCAGTTCCCTTGCAAGGTTGATACCGAGAATTTTTTCCTTGGCATCCTCAGGAATGTCAAGATTGATGATTCTTTCTATTGCTTTTTTGGTGTAATCAACACCCTTATACGGAAAATCAAGTCCGAAAATATGGTTTTCATGGTCAGTCTGATAAATAAGAGTTCTCAGCTCATCATCAGAATGGCTCCATTCTTCATAAAGACCGTTTTCACCCATTGCAATCGATGTCCAGCCTGCAAAGGTATTACGGATATCATTTCTCGAATTATTGACCATTACAGCAAGTCCCTCACGGAAGAAATGATAACCGCCGAGATGCTCCATGCTGAAACGCAGTGTCGGATGATTATAAGCAATTTCATCATACATAAGCATGTCGTAATCAGCTATCCTGTGCCAGTGAACACCCGTATGGAATGAAAGAAACAGGTTATGCTCAGCAGCCTTATTATAAATTCTTTCAGCCTTTTCACCGAGAAGATTGAATTCCTGATAAGCAGGATGAAGCTTTATACCCTTGAAGCCGTATGAAACAATTCTGTCAATCTGTTCTTCAATATCGTCGGTGTCTGTATTGACAGTTCCGAAGCCGTAAAGATTATCCTTACCCACAAGCTTTTCTGCAAGGAATTCGTTCGGCTCACCTTTCAGCCCGAAATATTCATAGTGGCCGTGAAAAGGAGCAAAGCATACAGCTTTTTCAATTTCACATTCTTCCATAAGCTCAAGAAGCTTCTCTACTGTACCCATCGGCTTTGATTCTTCGGGAAAGACATGTGCATGGTTTGCAAAGATTTTGTATTTCATAATCATCAACCTTTAAAAGGAGTAATATCTCCGTCATCTGAAAGTGAGTAAATCTTGTAAGTAATATTTGCTGCCTTATCTTCATAAAGGAATGCAATATTGCCGTCCTTAAGCTCGGTAAGACATGAGTAAGCAAAGAATTCTTCATTGACCTTGTATTTATTTATCCAGTCAACTTTGTTGTTTTCACCGACAAGACCTACGGCAATAATGCCGTTTGCACGCTTTTTGATATCAGAAGGAAATGAACCGATAATTACATTCTTACCCTTGATTTTACGTGAATAATTAATAAAGGATGACATGCAATTGCCGTATGCGGGAAGATTTTTATCATGAATGAATTTAGTCCACGTTTCACCACCGTCTGTGCTGTCAGAAAATGAAATATAGTTTCCTTTATTTCTTGCATAGATTCGAAGCTTTCCGTCAGGAAGATTTACAATCTGTGATTCACTTGTTTTTCCCACGCCAAAGCCGTGTTTAGTGTCGGCTCTGTGCCATGTTTTACCGTTGTCATCGGAGTAAATTACAACAACCTCTTCACTTGAGCCCTTGATAAGCCCGTTTCTGTAAAGTGTAAAAAGTATTCTTTCCTTTCCGTTTACCTTTACAGTAGCTCCTCTGCCCGGCCCTACACCGACAAAGCCTTCACTCTTTTTCTTTATCTGTGAAGAAATATTCATGGGCTTGCTCCATGTTTTTCCGTTGTCGTCAGAATATCTGAGCCAGAGATAACATGTACGGTAGGCTGAAAAATATGACTTATCATAATAAACATTCTGTTTTATCTGTTTGTCAGAGCCTTCCTGCTTCTGGTAAAGAGCCTCATTATTTTTATAAATACAAAAATCCTCATCAACGGAATACTCCGTTGCAGTGTTATCCGTAAGTCTCATTACGGGAGCAAAGCCGTCCTTATAATCACCGATATAATATCTGAATGTTCCGATTTTATCTGAACATGAACCTGTTGTGAGAAGAAGATGCTCTTTGCCGTTGACGGTCACAAAGCCTGTTCCCTTTTTGCAGGTCATGTAGCCTCCGTCAGAAGTCCATAAATCAGTAAGAATGAAAATTCTGCCCTTTTCTGTCTGAACAATTGCAGTATCAATAAATGATGCACTTGCCTTTGCCGTAACAGTATCTACATAATCGTCAAAATAATTAACTACATTAAATCTCCACTCGGAGTAACCGTCATCAGAAAATGCAAGAAGTGTATCGATATTATTCGGTGAATCAGCACCGTGATTGTATCTCATGTCAGCGGCAGCAAGAACAGTACCGTCATGAAGTGTATATATGGCAGGTATACGGTAAGTTTGTGAGCCCATAGTGCCTGCTTCAAATGGCTGAAAAATCTGATTATTCATAAATTCGACAGCAATAAATGCTTCCTCCGTTTTTATTAAATGATAACATGCATGAAATAAATTGTCAATAATTACAAAATGAAAAACAGCGGGAATAACCCGCTGAAAATCATTCTGCAATACTGTTCATTGTATCAAACATTGTTTCTGCAAATATACCGTAGCCTCTTGTAGGGTCATTGAGAAATACATGAGTAACAGCACCGACAAGCTTTCCGTCCTGAATAATCGGACTGCCGCTCATTCCCTGGACAATACCGCCCGTCACTGCAAGCAATTCCGGATCAGTAATTCTGATAACAAGAGAACGGGATTCAGGACTGCTGCTGTAGCTTATCTTTTCTATTTCAATATCATACATCTGCTTTCCCTTGTCTGAAACTGTTGATATAATTTTAGCATTTCCGGTTTTGATTTCGTTGGATCCTGCAAGAGGATACATCTCATTGTCTGATACATCAGATGACGAAAACGTACCGTAGAGACCGAACTCATTATTATCGATTATATCTCCCATATCAGATGACATAAAAGAACCTTTAATCTGTCCTGTTGTTCCCTTCTGACCTTTATCACAGCCGTTTACAGTCGCATCATAGATATCTCCGTCATTTACTGTCAGAACAGATTTAGTTTCACTGTCACAGATTGCATGACCGAGAGATGCAAACATATCTGTTTCAGGGTCCGTAAATGTCAGTGTGCCGATACCTGCTGTGCTGTCCTTAAGCCATAAGCCGCATCTGTATTTATTTTCCGACTCACAATAAACAGGTTTCAGTGAATAATAATATACCTCATCATTACGTTTTACTGTGAGACCTACATTGTTCCCATCGCATGCAGTGATAACGGCAGAAAATGCATTTACGGATGTAATTATTTCGTCATTGACATGAGTTATGATGTCACCGACCTCAATTCCGCATTCTTCGGCAGGACTGATGTTTCCTGATGCAGATGAAACATCATCAGTCGCAACAACAAGCAATCCGTCGGTGAAGATTTTGATTCCTATAAGATCACCGCCTGCACAGACATATTTTCTGTCTCTGACTACAGCCTGAGTTTCACAGACCGGAAAAACACCGAGAAAAGATATTTCAGCATTTGATTCAGTTATTCCGTTTAATGATGATGCCTGAACTACTTTCTCACTCTTTTTTACAGAATAAAGATTCATGTATTGCATCTGTTTATTATCCTCATAAAACACAACCTGATGAGGCTGAGTGTAAAAGCCTATTGTAATAAAAACAAATATCACAACACATAATAAGGACAAAACAGCGTCAGCTTTTCTTATTAAATTTTTCATAAAACACCTCCGTCATAAAAATCTCACAATTAATTTGGCTTTAAAATATAAGTTTATTAACGGAATTTTTTAATGTGACGGAAATGCGATACTGTAAAATTGTTCAAAAAAAATAACCGTCATCAGAGACGGTTATATAATAGTATGATTAAGCCTTCATGCATTCAAAGCAGAGCCATCCGCCCTCTTCATGACGGGCTGTTATTCTGAATCCGTACTCAGTAAGAGCTGAAACAACCTCGTCTTCACGCATATCAATAATACCCGATACGATATAAACGCTGTCATCATTCATGAATTCATCAACGCCCTTTGAGAGCATAATAATGGCATCAGCAACAATATTTGCGGCAATAACATCAAATTTGCCTGAAACCTTATCTGTAAGATTGCCGTGATGCAGAGTATACTTTGACTCAGCTATGCAGTTCCTGTCAGCATTTTCTCTTGCAGTCTTGACAGCGAGCTTATCAATATCAACACCTGTTGCTTCTTCTGCACCGAGAAGAAGAGATGCAATCGAGAGAATACCGCTGCCGCAGCCGATATCGAGCATCTTACAGCCGGGTGTGATATGCTTTTCAATCGCAGCAAGACAGAGTCTTGTGGTTTCATGAGAGCCTGAGCCGAAAGCAAGACCGGGCTCAAGGTGAAGCACTACCCTGTCACCTGCTTCAACCTTATCTTTCCATATGGGCTGAATGAGAAGTCTTTCACCTACTGGCATAGGTTTGAAATATTTTTTCCAGTTGTTCTCCCAGTCAGCATTTTTGCAAAGAACAGTATCAATTTCGTATTCAATATTTTCAGCATTGAGTCTGTCCTTTATAAATGATACAGCTTCATTGGAATTTTCCTCAGGTGAAATATACACATGAACAATACCCTTTGACCTGTCACGGGCAAGAAGCTCCTCATCAATAAGGTCGATATGAGCAATTTCAAGAACTGCATCCTCCATATCGGAATAATCTTCAATATATATTCCGTAAGGAACAGTCATTGATACAATTGCACCCGCTTCATCAACGCTTTCAACGGGAACGGTAACTTTAATTTCGGTCCAATCCATAATATACCTCTTTTGTATTAATAATTTTAATCAAGATTAACTTTAGTGTCGGGAGCTTTTCTGCCGTGATTGTAGAACTTTCTGTCATGAAGTGCCCACTGACGGTTAGAAAATTCACGGGGTGAAACATCAAGAAGACAGCTTTCAATCTCATAGATGTTTGCATCAAGGGAGTCGAGCTCTGAAAGAATCTCAGCTTCAAGGAACAAGGGTCTGACAGCTGCACCGAATTCAGGCTCACCGTGATGGGAAATAAGCATATGCTCAATAAGCATTGCTGTATCTCTGTCAATATTATTATCTCTTGCAATTCTGTCAACAGCCATGGCTCCCATCACAAGATGTCCCACAAGAGTACCCTCGGGAGTATAACCGTCAACAAGACCTGACTGAGAAATAACAAATTCATCTGTTTTGCATACATCGTGAAGAATTGCTCCTGAAATAAGAAGCTCCCTGTCAACTGTAGGATAAATTGAAGCAACACATTCACAGAGCTTTACAATAGACAGTGTATGCATAAGAAGTCCGCCGCGGATTGCATGATGAAGTCTGAACGCAGCAGGACAGTCAAGCATTCTGTCACCGTATTCATCAAGAACAGCATTGACAAGAGTTTTAAGCGCATTATTAGTAAAACCATTGACTTTATCCCTGATTGTTTTCATCATATACTGTCCTGAATAATCAGCAGAAGGAATAATATCTGCCATATCGACATTATCATTGTCCCATTTCTCTCTGATTCTGTCAACACGGAGCTGAGGTGTTCCGTTGTATTCTGACAATACGCCTCTGACTTTTACAACAGTATTTGCTTCAGGAAGGAATCCTCCTTCACGGAAATCCCACATTTTTGCATTGATTTCACCTGTTTTATCTGCAAGGCTCATGTCAAGGAAAACAGAGCCGTTTTTTGCAGTTTTCTTATCACAATGTTTAACAAGGACAAAGCCTTCAACGGTACCGTTTCCGTCAAGCTCTTTGAAATTCATTATTCTTCACCCTCTGCAGTCTTCTTTTTTCTGAAAATAACAAGCTTACTCATTACATAATTGAATATAACAACTATAACTGCCATAAGAAGCTTTGCAATCCATTTGCTTGCGTTTTCACTAAGGATATTATAATTAATAAATATATTTCTTACAAGCATAAAGCCAAGGGACTCAAACACAAGAAAGGATACTATTCTTGCACCGAAGAATGAAACAATCTCCCTGAAAATTACCGAAGCTTTTGTGCTCTTGCTTTCAAACACCCATAACTTATTTGTAACATAGGCAAACAATACAGCCACAATCCATGCAATAAGAGTTGAAACATCTTCAAATGTTATTCTGAAATTATTTAAAAACAAGGTAAAATCAATAATACTTCCGTTGCCGAGAATTTTATCACAGGCAAAGAAAACAACAAGATTGACAACCGTAGTCATAACGCCAAAAAAGAGATATGTCAGCATCTCATAGCTGAGAAGCTTCCCGATAACGGGAATATCAAGAAACATTTTAAAGAATTTTATTGAAAATATTTTTTCATACAGTTTTTTCAAAACAATAAATCTCCTGAATCATTATTTGTTTTTATATATTACCATTTATTTTATATTTTTGCAACATAGATAAGGGATATTTTTTGAGAAAAGACACATTCTAAATATACATCAATAAAAGAAAGGTGAATATCATGAATAAAAAGATGATGACAGCAACAAAAACTATCGGTGCAGTTATGGCTGTTGGCGGTGCCGCAGCAATGATCGGTTCAGCAATGAGCAATAAAAAGTCTGCAAAGAAGCAAATCAAAAAGACTGCCGATAAAACAATGAAGACTATTAACGGCGTCCTTGACTCTATTCAAAGCATGATGTAAAAACAGCGGAAAATCCGCTGTACATAAGGAGTGGAAATATGAAAAAGTTTATTTCATGCATTATTGCAGTAATTATATTATGCTCATGTACTGTAGAATACAACACATCTGAATACAGAGAAAATGAAAAAATGTCGGCAGAAAACAACACTGCCGTCACTTATATAAGAGGTAATACAATATACGGAGAGACAACAGGTACAACAAAAACCTACACAGGACTTGAGCCTCTTGATTTGCAGGATTTTTCAAATATTGAGATTTCACCGTCAGGACTAAGTACAACAAAAATATGTCACAGCTACGGTGTTGCAAAAAACGGCAAGGCACATGAGATTTCACTTGAAAGTCAGAAATTTTTTGAAGCAAACGGTTATAATGCGGTGACTCTTGATACATCAGAACAAACAAAAAACATTTATCTTACATTTGATGTCGGCTATGATAACGGCTATACTGAAATGATACTTGATACACTGAAAGAAAAAGGTGTTTCTGCTGCTTTTTTCTGTACAGTTGATGAAATGAAATCAAATCCTGAAGCTATTGCAAGGATGATTAATGAGGGGCATATCGTCGGTAATCACACGGATAATCATCCTTCAATGGATGAACTGACAAGAGCCGAAATGATTGCAGAAATCAAGGGCTTCGACGACTATATCAGAACAAATTTCGGTTATTCATCACCGTATTTCAGATTTCCTAAGGGAGAATACTCCGAAGAAGCTCTTGATGTTGTCGGAGATATGGGATATATGAGTATTTTCTGGTCACTTGCATATGCTGACTGGGACACGGAAAATCAGAAATCGGCACAGTATGCACACGATACCGTAATATCAAGAATACATCCCGGTGCAGTAATACTTTTACATGCAGTATTAGCAGATAATGCCTATGCTCTTGAGGAAATAATTGACACTGCAGAAAGTATGGGATATGTGTTTGAAAGTATTGAAAATTATCGAAAATGTAATTGACATCGTGATATTTCGGATATATAATAGTATAAATAATTATACAGAGGTGTTTTCTGATGCTTCGTGATATTCAGGATGAAATAATCAGAATAAAAAAAGAAAAAGATATCTGTATCCTTGCTCATTCATATCAGAGCGAGGATATTCTTGAGGTTGCCGATTTTACAGGTGATTCTTATGCCCTGAGTGTCAAGGCTACAGGAATCAGCAACAAGACAATTGTTATGTGCGGTGTCAGATTTATGGCTGAAACTGCGAAGCTCCTTTCACCTGATAAAACCGTTTATCTTGCAAATCCCGATGCCGGCTGTCCTATGGCTGAACAGTTTTCAAAGGAATATATCGCAAATCTCAGAAAAGAAGAATATAAAGACTATGCAGTTGTTGCATACATCAACACAACTACAGACCTTAAAACTGTGTGTGATGTCTGTGTTACATCCTCATCTGCCGTAAAGATTGTAAAAAATATGCCTGAAAAGGATATTCTGTTTATTCCCGACTGCAATCTCGGTGCTTACGTTGCCGAAAAATGCCCCGAAAAGAATATTAAGCTCCTTAACGGCGGTTGTCCCGTACATGCTGCTATCACAAAGGAAGAGGCACTTGAAGCAAAAGCAAAGCATCCCGAAGCACTTCTGCTTGTACATCCCGAATGTAAAAACGAAGTAACTTCCCTTGCAGATTTTGCAGGCTCTACTGCTGATATCATGAATTTTGCAAAATCATCCGATGCAAAGGAATTTATAATCGGTACGGAAAACAGCATTGTACAGCATCTGCAGATTATGTGTCCCGACAAGAAGTTCTATGCAATGTCCAAAAACCTCATCTGCAATGATATGAAGCTTACTACGCTCTCAGATGTGTATAACACAATAACAGGTAACGGCGGAGAAGAAATCATCCTCAGCGATGACACTATTGAAAAAGCCGTTAAATGTATCAACAAAATGATTGAGTTGGGCTGAGTATGAAAAAAGCACTGATTGCCATGAGCGGAGGTGTTGACAGCTCCGTTACGGCTTTTCTTATGATGCAGCAGGGGTATGAATGTACGGGAATCACATTCAGAATGTTTGACAAGTCAGACAGTCTATTCTGCTTTGACAAAAACACAGATTTCAACAAGGACATCGATGATGCAAAGAGTGTCTGTGATAAGCTCGGAATCCCCTTTGTTACAATTGATGCTTCTGCAGAATTCAGAAATCATGTAATTAATAATTTTATAAAAACATATGAAAAAGGCGGAACACCTAATCCATGTGTTGAATGCAACAGACATATCAAGTTTTCATTACTGAATGATTATGCTGAAAAAAACGGTTTTGATGTTATTGCAACGGGTCACTATGCAGAAACAGGATATGAAAACGGCAGATATTTCATAAAAAAATCTGACGACATAAAAAAGGATCAGAGTTATGTGCTGTATCCCCTGACACAGAAACAGCTTGAGAAGGTGCGTTTTCCTCTTGCTGATATTACAAAGGAAAAAGCCCGTGAAATTGCTGAAATTAACGGACTTGTAACGGCACACAAAAGTGACAGTCAGGACATCTGTTTTATTCCTGACGGGGATTATGCAGGCTTTATAAAACGGGCAACCGGTAAAACTTATCCGAAGGGTAAATTTATTGATATAAACGGCAATATCCTGGGAGTTCACAACGGAATTATCAACTATACCATCGGCCAGCGAAAAGGTCTGGGAATAGCTTTGGGCGCTCCCGCATATGTTAAAAGTAAAGACATCAGGACAAACACTGTCACACTATCTTCAGATGATGAGCTTTTTGAAAAAGAAATATTAATTGAAAATTTCAATTTCATGGCCGCAACTGATTTGAATAATGTCCGTTGTAATGCAAAAATCAGATATGCCCATCAGGGGGCTGAATGTACCGCCTGTCAGCTTGATAATTCAACGGTAAAAATTGTATTTGATACTCCGCAGAGAGCTCCTGCAAAAGGTCAGTCAGCTGTGCTGTATGACGGCGATAAAGTTCTCGGCGGCGGAATTATTAAATAAACAAAGGAGAATGTTAAATGAAAAAAACCATTGCACTAATTCTTGCATTGATTGTACTTATGAGCACATCAGTTACAAGCTATGCAGAAGAAGGTATTTCAGAAACACTGACTGAATACATCAGTGAAGTATTCAGTGAGACTGAGACTGAAACAACAACAATAAAACCTGCAACCCCTGTTACAACCCCCGGAGGATTCTACAAGGCTGACGTTAACCTTGACGGTTACATAAACGCTGTTGACTGCAGATTGATTCTCAGATTCAGCGCACAGATGCAGCTTCTCAGTGAACAGCAATGCATAATTGCCGATATCAACTCCAACAATGCTGTCAATGCACAGGACGCACGTCTCGCACTTCGTATGGCAGCTAAAATTGACGGTATTATTCCTGATAACGAAGCTCATAAGGCTGACCCTGAAAAATATCTGTCAAAATACGATAACAGAAAAATGTACACACCTTATCTCAGTGGTTTTAAAACAAACATAACAGATGAATCTGTTTTTGATAAAATCAGAGATCTTGAAGATTATTGTTATTATAATCTCGGCAGAGTTGCTACATTCTATTACACTGATGTAAATGAAGAGTATTACATTTCATACAACAGTGACAGAGTTTACAGAACACAGTGTACAATCAAGGCTCCCTATGTAAAGGCTATGCTTGATTATATGGAAGAAAATAATATACCTCTTGACAAGGTGCTTTATCTTCAGAGCCATCAGAAGTGGTCAGGACACTATGTCAGCGGATTCAGAACAGGTACAGCATTTACCATTGATGAGCTGATGTATTATGCAATCAGAAACAGTGATAACACAGCTTATCAGATGCTTTTTGACTACTTCGGACCTGAAGTTCTTAACAGAAACTCTGAAAAAATCGGATCAACTCTCAGACTTGGTTCTTATATTTTCGGTGAAAATTCAGCTTCCGATATGGCAAAACATTATCTTGACATTTATCATTACAACGGTAAATTCAAAGCTGAATTTGAGGAAGATCTTATTTATACCAACTGCTCACCTATGATCAGAAGAGGTATTCCCGATGATATCGTAATTTACAGAAAGTTAGGCAGCGGTGGCAGTGCAACAATAGGATATCATGACTGTGCTGTTGTTTTTACAGACGATCCTTATGTTCTTGTCATTTATACATCACTGAATATGGACAGAGGATATGACAAAATGCCTTTCCAGAGAATTGCTGAAAAAACACTTGCTATAAATCTTGCTATGAACAAGTAAAATATAAGTGCTATACACAAAAAATGTGTATAGCACTATTTTTATATAAGTATGTATTCGGTATCGGAATTTGTTTTGAATGTTACAATATTGCCGTCTTTTTTAAACTTAATCTTCTTCCCTGTATCAGCAACAGTAATTCTTGAAACACTATCACACTCAACAGAACATTGTCTGCCCATAAGGCTCTTTATTTTAAGAAAAGCTATACTGCCCTTTTCGATAGCTGATGAAACAAGGAATGCACCGTCAGCACGGAGGTTACAGAATGATGCATTCTGTGATTTATCCCAACAGGGAAACAGTCTGATTACTTTTTCATGGCTCTGCATAAGCATTTCATTAATAGTTGAGGGAATCATTGCAAGATGTTCAATTCCTCCGCCGTGATGCTTAAACATCATATTATCAAGTCCGAATTCATTGATATTCTGTTTTATGCCTTCAATCAGGAATGAGGGATCAACGCCGATTCTTGCACCTGCAAGCAGATAAGAATTTGAGCCGTTATCATCAAGTCTTCTGTCATTGATAAAATAAGTATTTTTTGCAATTTTGAGAAGCTTTTTATCTGATGAAAGACCTATCTGAGATGCGGGATATATATGCTGCAAACCTACCGTGTTATCATTACGCCATCTGAGGCCTTTTTTTGAATAACGGAAACACTTCTTTCCACGCTTGCAGCAAATGGGGAAATCACTTAAATTATCAAGTATTTCTTTCCAAACAGGAATATTGTCTGTATTGAGACCAAGCTCTTGAGACATATCAATAACACCTTTGAAAAGAAGCCTTACAAGTCCGAGTGACATAATGTTATTGACAGCTTCAATCTGACCTTTATGTGTAAAGTAATTGAATTTTTCGCCCCTGTAATAAGGAATCTCATGACAGGCATCATTTTTTATATAGTATTTACCTTTTTCCTTTACAAGAAAATCCTGCCAGAAACGGGCAACTTCGACTATATATTCATAATAATTATTTCGGGCATATTCCTTGTTATATGTAGCATACCAATGTCTGATGGGAATAACAGCACAGTATGCTGAATGACTTTTCTGACCGAGAAACAGTATTCCGTGCTCCTTACAATCCGTCTGACTGTAAAGGTCAAGAGCTTTCGGGCCGAAGTTAACAGGAAAGGCAATTCCTTTACAGCCGAACAGCTTTGCAAAGGCTTTTCCCTTTTCAGACATGTCATTGACAGGTGACATGTAACCGTCAAAAAGCTCAGGATGATTAGACGTGAACACGCCGTAATAAGGAGCTTCAAAGTTATAATTCATATGATAATCCCCTGCCCAGGGAAAGAAATCATCTGTGATGAAATTGCCGAATAATCCGGGCGGGAACTCCTTATTTCCCATACAGCATGCAAGAAGATAAAGACTTGCATTATATCTTTTTTCTATTTCCTTATCGGGAATACAGACTGCGGACTTTGAGAAAAACTCTTTCCATTTTTTCTCTGTCTTCATTTTATCCCTGTCATAATCGCAATGGGAAACCATGTCAATTCCACGGCTGACATACTCTTTATCATCAAAATTCGTGACAACTGAAACACAGAATCTCACCCTTTTAATGCCGTCTTTTCTGACAGTATCAAGTCTTTTGAGGCAAACAGCAACTGCAGATTCCCTTTCGACTTCCCTGCCGTCAAATTTTCTCAGGCACCATTTAATGCCAAGATCATTAAAAACAAAGTTTCTTGAACCGCATGTATCGGGCATTTCAATATCAAGCTCAGGATATTTCCCGTTATCAGGTGCCTTGACTTCAATATAAATCAGGTTTTCGGGGGCTACGAATATTTCAATCTGAGTATCACAGAATGTACAGTTAAATAGACCTTTGTCAAAATACTGTTTTACATTGTATTCACTAAGGTCAATGTTGCTGAATCTGATACTGCCGACAGTCTTTATACCGCCGTCATTGTGTGCTCCTGTGGAAAATTTCCAAAAATCACATTTAGAGATGTGAATGAAAAAGCCGTTTTCGTCATCATCAAACACAATTCCGACATCGCCATTGCCTGTGTATGCACCAAAAGGTATTTTATATAATATTTTCCCGTCAGCAGCTGCTTCGGGCTTTTTTGTAATTTCGTTATAATAAGTATTCATAGTACTATCACCAAAATAATTATACAACTATAAAAACATAATATCAAGCTTATACTTACAGAAAAAACGGTGCAAACGCACCGTTTTGTTTATTGAGAAAAATCAATTACTTTAAAGCTGTCTTTGATGTAGATAATTCCTGAGAAAAGTGTTACAAAGGCAAGAATCCACATCATGATATTGACAATCAGGCTCGTATAAGGGATTTCAAAGGGAAGAAAGCCCTGAACCGAGAACAGAAGCAGTACAAGAATTGAGAATACCATTTGCAATACAGTTTTAATTTTTCCGTAAATATTTGCAGGAATTACAAGTCCTTGCGATGCTGCAGAAATTCTGATTGCCGAAACAGCAAATTCACGGGTTAAAACAATCAGAATAACCCAGATACTGCACATATCAAGGAGCATAAGCCCTAAAAGCATTGCTGAGGATAAGATTTTATCTGCAATCGGGTCTGCGATTTTGCCGAAATTTGTAACTATATTTCTTTTTCTTGCAATTTTTCCGTCTGCAAGGTCTGTCAGCGCCGCAACAACAAAGACAATCAATGCAAAAATATTATTAAACGGGATAAAATCTGCCATAAACAGGAACAGGAAAACAGGTGTAAGAATAATTCTTATAACAGTAAGTCTGTTAGGTAAATTCATGTTAATCTTCATCATACAATCTCACCCATCAGATCATATTCGTTGATATCAAAAATTTCAACATCAACTATATCACCGTCGTCATAATCGCCTTTTCCCGTAAAATACACAACGGAATCGATTTCGGGAGCATCCATCCATGTTCTGCCGAAATAGCTGTCTGTATATCCGTCATAGCCCTCAACAATACATTTCAGTGTTCTGCCAATGAGCTTTCTCTGCTTGAATTCAAAAATATCATACTGCTGTTCCATTATGACATCAGCACGGTGCTTCTTGATTTCATGGTCAATCTGTTCATCAAATTCGGCAGCAGGTGTACCCTCTTCGGGAGAATATGCAAAACAGCCGAGACGGTCGAACATATTGTCATCAACAAACTCAGAAAGAGTATTGAAAGCTTCTTCATCTTCTCCGGGGAAGCCTGTAATAAATGTAGTCCTGAGGACAACATCAGGAAGCTTTTCACGGATTTTATCTATAAGCTCTGTCAGTGATTCTCTGTCACCTGTACGGTTCATCTTCTTAAGGATTCTGCCGTCAGCATGCTGAAGCGGTATATCAAGATAATGAAGCACTTTATCACACTCAGCAATTGTATCGAGAAGCTCGTCCGTGATTCTGTCAGGATAACAGTAAAGCATTCTTATCCATTCGAGACCTTCAACAGCATTCAGCTGACGGAGAAGCTCGGGAAGCTTAAGTTCACCGTAAAGGTCAAGACCGTAACGGGTAGTGTCCTGTGCGACAATAATAATTTCCTTTGTGCCGTCTGAAGCAAGCTTTTTTGCTTCATCAACAATTTCATCTATCGGTCTTGAACGGAATTTGCCTCTGATTGAAGGAATTGCACAGTAAGTACAGCAATTTGAACAGCCGTCAGCAATTTTAAGGTAAGCCCAATGCTGAGGAGTTGTGAGAAGTCTTTCACCGTTCATGGGCATTTCTTCATTATCGGGATATGAACCGACTTTTTCACCGTTCATGACAGCCTTGACAGCAGAAACAATATCGCCGTTTGCACCAAGACCGAGAACACCGTCAACCTCAGGGAATTCCTTAAAAATTTCGTCCTTGTATCTCTCGGCAAGACAGCCTGTTACAAGAATTTTACTGATACTTCCCTCTTTTTTGAGCTCTGCCATTTCAAGAATATTGTCAATTGCTTCTTTTTTCGCGTCTTCAATGAAACCGCATGTGTTCACAACAACAACATCGGCTTCATATGCAACATCAACGATGTTGAAGCCTGCTTTTTCTATTTTGGAGAGCATCAGCTCAGCATCAACCTGATTTTTCGGACAGCCGAGCGATATAAAACCTACGTTAATACTCATCCCCGTAAACCTCCGGAATGTCATAATCTGAAAGGGCTTGTCTGATTTCTCCGTAAGTATAACCGAGACGCATAAGCCCTGAAATCATCTTTCGTTTTTCCTTTTCATTTTCCGTAAATGACTGATATTTCTTTTCGATCAAAGCAATAATCTGTGACGATGTATCAGTTTCAAGTGAAGAAAGAACATTATCTATAATATCACGATTTATCCCTTTAGTCAATAATTCTGTTCGTATTCTCGGGAGACCGTACTTTTTTTTGGTCAGAAGCTCTTCAGCATAACGTTTTGCAAATTCTTCGTCATCAATAAAACCGAGCTCAGTACACTTATCCACAGCATATCTTGAGCTTTCGGGAGTATGCTTTCTTATAAGCTTTTTATAAAGCTCATCAGCAGAATGAGCCCTCAGAGTTAAAAATCTGAGAGCTTGTGAATATGCTTTTCTTGATGTAATAATAAATTTAAGATGTTCAAACTCTTCGTCGGAAACCTCACAGCCGTTGGAATAATCAAGTGAATACCATGTATCGGCATCAACGGTCATAATATATTCATCATCAGCAATGAGTGAAAGCTTTCCGCCTTTTCCGGGTTCTATCTTTAAAATCATCAGTCGTCATCATCAACGGTAACATCAAGCTTTGCCTTTGCTGATGCTACAGATTTAGGAGCAGCTGTTGCAGCCTTTTCTGCAGCACGCTTGCTTTCAGCTGCCTGAGCCTCACCCTTGATTGCAGCAGCAATTTTTGCTTCAATTTCTGCGGCAAATTCAGGATTCTGTTCAAAATAAGTCTTGACATTTTCCCTGCCCTGACCGAGTCTCATATCACCGTAATAGAACCATGCACCGCTCTTCTGGATAACATTATACATAACGCCGACATCGACCATTTCACCTGTTTTTGAGATACCTGTACCGTACATAATGTCAAATTCAGCTGACTTGAAGGGAGGAGCAACCTTATTCTTAACAACCTTACACTTCGTTCTTGAACCGAGAACCTCACTGCCTGTGCCTTTGATCTGCTCTGACTTTCTGACATCGATTCTGATTGTAGAATAGAACTTAAGAGCACGACCGCCTGTTGTGACCTCGGGATTGCCGTAAATAACGCCGACCTTTTCACGAAGCTGATTAATGAAAATAACAAGGGTGTTTGACTTTGCAATTGCACCTGTCAGCTTACGGAGAGCCTGTGACATGAGTCTTGCGTGAAGACCTACATGGGAATCACCCATATCACCTTCAATTTCAGCCTTGGGAACAAGGGCAGCAACAGAGTCAACAACAATTATATCAATAGCACCTGAACGAGCAAGTGCCTCTGTAATTTCGAGAGTCTGTTCACCGTCATCAGGCTGTGCAACAAGAAGAGAATCAACATCTACACCGAGATTTTCGGCATAGACGGGATCAAGTGCATGCTCAGCATCAACGAATGCTGCTTCACCGCCCATTTTCTGAGCTTCTGCAACAACATGGAGAGCAAGAGTAGTCTTACCTGATGATTCGGGGCCATAGATTTCAACGATTCTGCCTCTGGGCAAACCACCGATACCTGTAGCGGCATCAAGTGTAAGTGAGCCTGTAGGTATAGCTTCAATATTCATAGTGCTGTTTTCGCCGAGACGCATAACTGCACCTTTACCGTATTTCTTTTCAATCTGAGCAAGAGCCGTTTCAAGGGCTTTCTGTTTATCTGCCATTATATAATCATCCTTTCGGTATTGTACAAATGTTCGATTAAATTATATAACATTGAATCATATTTTTCAAGTGATTTTTTAAAAATAATCAATATTTTTTTGAATGAAAAATAATTTTATGAAAAACTTTAAAAAAGTTGAAAATATTTTGAAAAAACACTTGCATTCTGAAAATAAATCTGTTACTATATACTGCGTAAAATAAACTATTTGTTACAAGATGAGGTATTATGCGATTAGCAAAACTCATCCACACACTAAAAGGAGGTGTATTCCGCATGGCAAAATGTGATATCTGCGGAAAAGATGTAGCTTTCGGTATTAAAGTTTCTCACTCACACAGAAGAACTAACAGAACCTGGAAGCCCAATGTTATGAAAGTTAAGGCTGTTGTAAACGGCACACCCAAGAGAATTCATGTTTGCAGCCGTTGCCTTCGTTCAGGCAAGGTTACAAGAGCTGTTTAATTCAGAAACACTTGTAAAATCAGAACCGTGTCAGAGGACACGGTTCTTTTTTTGCTTTAAATTACTGTGAGTTTTCAATATCTGTGATAAGGTCTACCCTGCGCTGATGTCTGCCGCCTTCAAATTCAGTATTGAGGAATACATCAACAAGCTCAAGTGCTGCACCTGTACCGATAACTCTTGCACCGAGACAAAGCACATTTGCATCATTATGAAGCCTTGTGTACTTTGCACTGAAATAGTCAGAACAGCATGCTGCACGGATTCCTTTTACCTTATTGGCTGCCATGGAAATACCTATTCCTGTTCCGCAACAGAGAATACCTCTCACACATTCACCTGAAGTGATTTTTTCACAGGTGTTTTTTGCCTGAACGGGATAATCTGCCGATGAAGCATCATATACACCGCAATCAACATATTCAATGCCCTTTTCATCAAGATATTTTCTGATTTCTTCTTTAAGAGGAAAACCTGCATGGTCTGAACCGATAGCTATTTTCATTATTACTGCTCCTTTTTCTTTTTCAGTTCCCTTTCAGCCTGTGAAAGTCTGAGATAAGACGGTACAAGCTCATCAGGAGTTCTGATATTATCATTATTTTCAAGCCTTTCTGACGCAAGGAATGCAACAGAAGATGCTCTCTGATACTTAATAAGCGGTGATGCAACAGTGAGATCGGGTAAGCTGGCATGAAGATACTTATATGCTATATCAGCACCGTCACCGATAAGAATTAATTTTTCATTATAACCCTTAAGAATGTCACAAAGTGCATCAAGAGTAATTGCATCATCCTCTGTAAGACGGTTCATTCTTCCGTCTGCACACCTGAACAATGCACAATAAACCTGATTGCATCTTGCATCCATAACAGAGACGGCAATGCAGTCACTGTCGGAAAGAGGGTAAGCAATCGCTTCAAGAGTTGAAACAGGTACACACTTTTTTCCTGTAGGCTGAGCAATGCCTTTTGCTGTTGCAACGCCGATTCTGACACCAGTAAATGAGCCGGGACCGTTTGAGACAGCTACTGCATCGATTTCTTCAGGAGTAAGTCCTGCACCCTCTGAAGCCTGTTTTATGAGGGGTAACAATGTAACGGAATGTGTAAGACCCACATTGAGAAAAGCCTCGGAAAGCAATTTTCCGTCTCTGACAACGGCTGCAGATGCAGATACGGCAGAGCTTTCAATACCTAAAATTACCATCTTCCGTCACCTCCGTGAACAGTAATCGTTCTATCGTTTTCATTCTCTCCCCTTGAAAAATCAACATAAATAGTGTTTTCGGGAAGAACATTGTCAATATTTTCGCTCCACTCAATAAACAGAATACTGTTTTCATTAAGATAATCGAAAAAGCCTGTTGAATAAAGCGAATCCCAGCTTTCAACACGGTACATATCAAAATGATATACACTGAATTTACCGCCGTAATCATTTACGATCGAAAAAGTGGGACTGCTGACATGGGTTTCAATACCGAGAACATCGGCACACCCGCTGACAAAAACAGTTTTGCCCATTCCCATTCCGCCGGTAAAAGCAACGACATCTCCGCCATGAAGCTTTGAAGCAAATTCTGCGGCAAAGGAACGTGTGTCATTTTCGCATGAAGAATTATAAGTCAACATAGAAATACTGCCTTTACAAATAAATACTTGAAAAAAAATACTATTACAGTTATAATAAATATATTAATATACAGGAAGTTCAATATATGAATAGAATTATATCACAAATAAAAAGTTTTATCAAGGAAACTGACAAAATTTTATTATTATTATCAATTATTATATCGACCTTCGGAATTCTCCTTGTTGCGAGTGCTACAGGCTCGGGAAACGGCGAATTTTCACGAGATGCAAGGGTTATGATTATTGCTGTGGCTGCAGGTATTATCATGGCTCTGATAATTTCTGCAATTGATTATAATTTCATAATCAAGCTGTGGCCTGTCATTGCAGGTGTATGCCTGTTACTGATGCTTCTTCTGTTTATCCCTGGTGTCGGCGTAGGACCACCCTCAAGACCTGATGTAAAAACATGGATTGCATTCGGAAGCTCGGGACTTTATTTCCAGCCGTCAGAGCTTGTAAAAATCGGATTTATTATAACATTCTCCGTACATCTTGACTCCCTCAGAGATAATCTGAATGAGCTTAAATCGATTATACTTCTTTGTGCTCACGGTGCAACACCCGTACTGCTTGTTCTTGTCAGCGGTGACATGGGCTCAGCTCTTATTTTCATTATGATTTTCATAGTGATGATGTATGCAGCAGGACTCAAAATGAGATATTTTGCAATAGGCGGAGGACTTGTTATTGCCGCTGTGCCTCTTGCATGGAATTTTGTTTTTTCAAGCATTCAGAAGGACCGTATTCTTGCACTCTTCAATCCAGAAGAATACCCTGATATCATTTATCAGCAGGAGCAGGGACTCAGGGCAATCAGAAACGGCGGAGTATTCGGCAAAGGTCTATTTCAGGGTGAAATTACAAGAGCAGGTATCGTTCCCGAAAGTGAAAACGATATGATTTATTCTGTTATCGGTGAAGAATTCGGTCTTATCGGCTGTCTTCTTACTTTGGTTATTTTCACATTACTCGTAATCAGGATTGTCAGAATCGGCAGAAACTGTCACGATGCAACTGTATCGCTTATCTGTGCAGGCTCTGCTGCAATGATTGCATCTCAGGTTATTGTCAATATAGGCATGTGTCTTGAGCTGCTTCCCGTTATCGGCATCACACTTCCCTTCCTGAGTGCCGGCGGTTCATCAAATCTGTGTATTTATATTGCAATCGGACTGCTTCTGAGTCTTGCAAGACATACTTCGGAAAAGGAAGTTGTCAATTTCAGATTCAAGAACATAAGCACTCCTTTTGATTGATATATAAATGTGAAAGGAAGAGAAAAAATGAAAAATCTTTATCTTGACACAAAGAGTAAAATCTACCGTGCAACATCGATTATGTTTATTGTACAGCTTTTCGGTGCTCTCGGTGCAGGTTTCTTCTTTGTAATCCAGAATCTGTTTCAGAGCTATCACATGCTCGGAGCAACAGGTGCTGAAAATGAACCTGCATTATGGTTCATTCTTTTCTGGGCAACAGACTTTTTCTTTGTGGCACTTGCAGTTGTTGTTGCATATCTGATTGCAGGTATTCCTGCGATTGCTCCGTCACTTGCACTGTCTGTATACTTCTGCCATTTCACTGAAGCATCAGTGAGTGCAGAAAACATGTATGCATGCTTCTTTGCAACTCCCTTAAATTATTCGGAGGCTACTGCAATCGGTTACATGGGTTATCTGATTATGGCAGTATTCCTTGCACTGTCAATAAAACTTCTTTATGCAGGCTGGGACAAGGCAAAAATCAGCATCGGCAACGGACTTGACAAACTTATCGTAAAAATAAAAAATAAAATTAAAGCTATTCCTGACGACCTGAAGGGCATCACAATAATCGAAGGCGTTGACCTTATCGTTATGGTGCTTATCATTCCCGTAGCATGCTGTGCGCTGACATTCATTCTTGTAAAATACGGAATTGAGCTCCCCTTCGGTATGCTTGCTGATAAGCTTTGCACAGTGCTTACCGATGTTGCGAACACAAATGTTGTTCTTGCAGCAATTATCATGGGACTCATGGTCGGCTTTGACACAATAGGACCTGTTTCACTTGCAGCATTCTCAGTTGCAACTGCTTCATATCTCGCAACGGGCAATGCTCAGCTTATTACAATATATTCTGTATGTTTTATAACAATCGGCTGGACTGCATTTTTCGGCATTCTTAATTGCAAGATATTCAAAAAAGGCGGAAAGACCAACACTGATGATTTCAATCTTGCAACAACAGGTCCCATCAATGCATTCTTTGAAAATATCAAGCTTACAATCGCGCCCTCAATGCCGATGGCAATGAGAAGCCCGTTTACCGTTATTCCCGGTCTTATGGCAGGTTCTGCTGTCGGTGGCGTCCTTACAGCACTTTTCGGAATCGTCAACACAGCTTATACTGACGGCAGTTTTCCGAAATATGCAACGGGTAATTTTACATACGGAGCTGTTGATTACACCTACAAAGAGCTTTTTGAAGCAGGTGAAATCTACATGAGCTTTACGCTTCCTCTCCGTTCAGGCGATTTCCTTACATGCAGACTTCCTCTTTTCTTTATCATTCTTGTCAGTGCATTCATAGGCGGTCTCGTCATTATGGGACTGAAAGAAGCTGAATACAGAATTCTTTCAAAGATAGGCTGTTACTTCTATGCAGAGGGTGACATCGTCCTTGAAATGAGAGAATTCGGAAAGAAACTCCGTAAATCGCTGAAGAATTAATATTCTATAATCTCAAACTCTGATATAATAAAAACTACCCACAGCATCCGAGTGTCCGTTCGTCTGCTGTGGGTAATTTTTTATTTAAGTTTCTTACCGTCTGAAAATGCTTTTCCGACTGTATTGCCGAGAGTAAGATAATTATGGTTGACGGGGTCGTATGTTATGGGACTGAATTTTGCAAGGTCAATCTTACCGTCTGTGAGTATTCTCTCATCTGCACAGACATTGACTATTTCACCCACAAGTCTGCAGGAGTCTTCGTCATAGCTTTTCAGCCTGCATTCAAGTGCCATGGGAAGCTCCTCAAACAAAGGTGCATTCACAAGCTCACTTTTAACGGCAGTCCAGCCTGCTTTTTTTATTTTTTCAGGCTCATTGTTGCCTGAAACAATACCTACATAATCGGCTGCAACAAGATTTTCTTTATCTGCAATGCTTACGGTAAAAGCACCGCTTACAAGGATATTTTTTGTTGTCTTGTGGTCTTCGCTGACACAGATTGATATTTCATTCTCTTCACTTATTCCGCCCCATGCGGCATTCATGGCATCGGGTGTGCCGTTTTTATCGTACGAACCGATAATCAGTACGGGCATAGGATAAAGCATTGGTTTTGAACCGAAATTTTTTCTCATTTCAATTTCTCCTTTGTTAAAGATTATATAAATTGTTCTGTGTGCATTATACCACAGAAAAAATAACGGTTCAACCGTGAACCTGCTATTATTTTCTTGCTTTTTTATTTATAATGATTTATAATCAATCTGGTGATATTTATGGATAACAGAGAATGGTTCAGAAATGCAGAATACGGCATGATGGCACACTGGGGGCTTTATTCACTTCTTGCAGGTGAATACAAAAACCGCAGAGTCAACGATTATGCCGAATGGATTCAGAGCTTTATGGCAATTCCCAATGCAGAATATGAACAGCTTGCAAAAAGCTTCAATCCTGTTTATTTCAATGCGGATGAATGGATAAAGCTTGCACGTGACAGCGGAATGAAGTATTTTGTGTTCACGTCAAAGCATCACGACGGCTTTGCAATGTTTCATTCAGAGGTTGACAAGTATAATGTTGTTGATGCAACACCCTTCGGAAGGGATGTTGTCGGTGAATTAGCCGAGGCATGCTACAAATACGGTCTTAAATTCGGACTTTACTATTCACAGGAGCTTGACTGGCACCATTTTCACGGCGGAGGATATGATAAATTTTCAGGTTGTTCGGGTGTTTCATGGGACAACAGCTGGGATTTCCCCGAAAGAGATAAAAAGGATTTTTCTGTCTGCTTTGAAGAAAAAATTAAGCCTCAGGTCAGGGAAATCCTCACAAAATACGGTGACCTGTGCCTTGTATGGTTCGATGTGCCTCACACTATCACACCTGCACAGAGTCTTGAGCTTAACAAGCTTGTAAAGGAATATCAACCCGACTGCCTTATAAATTCAAGAATCGGCAACGGTGCTTATGATTATGTTTCACTCGGTGACAACGAATACCCGACTGAAAAGCCTGCAGAGGCTGAGGATATTGACCCCAACAGCCTTGACGGCTTCAAATATTCACCCTACGGTCTTTATGAAACGGCAGGCACACTCAATTCATCATGGGGCTTCAAGTATTACGACCAGAACTGGATTTCACCTGAAACGGTTGTTGAGCGAAGAAAAAAGCTTAACTCCATGGGTGTGAATTATCTTCTGAATGTAGGCCCTGACGGTCTGGGAAGAATACCGTCATTTTCTCAGGAAATACTCTTAAAAGCAGGAAAGGAGTTCTGATATGGATATTTTTCAGGCAATGAAGGAAAGGCATTCCGTAAGACGATATACGGAAAAGCCCATTGAACCCGAAAAAATTGAGGAAATTGAAAAAGCAATCGCTTCAATCAATGAAGAAACAGGACTGAATATTCAGCTTGTTACAGATGAGCCCGAAGCATTCACAGGCACAATGGCTTCATACGGTCATTTTTCGGGATGCTCCAACTATATTGCAATTGTTTCCGAAAACGGCAGAAGTGAAGAAATCGGTTATTACGGTGAAGAGCTTGTCCTTCTGTGTCAGATGCTCGGTCTCAACACCTGCTGGGTAGCTCTCACATTCAGCAAGGGTAAAACAAAATACACCTGCAACAAGGGTGAAAAACTGCAGATTGTAATATCTGTAGGCTACGGTGTGCATAACGGCAGAGAGCACAAAAATAAGCCTCTTTCAGAGCTCTGCACGGTAAACGGTGAAGCACCCGATTGGTTCGGCAATGCAATGGAAGCTGTTCTTCTTGCTCCTACGGCAATGAATCAGCAGAAATTCCATTTTACATTGATAAATGACAAACAGGTAAAAGCAAAGGCACTCTTCGGGCCTTACTCAAAAATGGATTTAGGCATTGCAAAATACCATTTTGAGCTTGGTGCCGACGGTCACGAATTTGAATGGATCTGAGGTAAAGTGTTATGGCAAAAATTATGGCATTTCTTACGGCACTCATTACATGGTTTACGATGATTTTCTCCCCTGCGGCACCCGTTGAGGGGGTATTTACTCAGCAGCCTGATGTGGCAGAAAAAGTTGTATTTGATGAAGGTGAATTTATTATGGGCAGATATGATATTGTTGTTGCTCCTTACGGTAACGACAGGAATGCAGGTACACCTGATGCTCCCGTTGCTACACTTGAAAGAGCAAAGGAGCTTGTAAAAACAATTGACTCAGACGAAAAAATTACCGTATGGTTCAGAGAAGGTACATATTTCATTGAAGATACTGTGAATTTCACAGCTGAAGATAAGGCAGATGTCCTTTACCGTTCATATCCCGATGAAAAGGTTGAATTCTCAGGCTCAAAGGCATATTCAGACTGGACTGAAACCACAATCAACGGTGTGAACGCTTTTGTCACGGATGTTGAAATAAACTCAGAGGACGATTATTTCCGTTCACTTTTTAAGGGCAATAAACGCCTTTCCCGTTCAAACTACCCCAAGGAAGGCACCTTCAAGATTGCTGACCCCAAGGAAGATGAAGCAGTTGCAAATTCATGGGATCCTCACTTTTTCACTCATTTTCTTGCTTTCTATGCAAATACAGATGAAATAATGGATTTTGCAAATCCCACAGATGTTGACATCAGAATTATGCATTACTGGTGTGACGAGCATCTTCCCGTGCATTCAGTTGATGCTGCAACAGGTAGAATTGAAACAATCAAGCCCTCTGCAATGAAAGTAAGAATTGATGATAATTTTATTTATGAAAATGTAAAAGAGGCTCTTTGTCTCCCCGGTGAATGGTATCTTGACAGAACAGAAGAAAAGCTCTACTACATCCCCGAGGAGGGTGACACTGCCGACAATACCACGCTTTATGCAGGTATTACAAAACAGCTTTTCACCTTTGATAATGCCCGGAATATTGCATTTCAAGGAATTGATTTTGTAAATACTGACTGGGGATATGTAGACGGAAATCATTGGGGACAGATTTATAAAGAGTCACATCATCTGTATGAGAATATCAGGTACGGAATTGAGCATCCTCAGGCTGCATTTGAAGTTCCTGCCGCAATTCTCATTTCAGCATCAGAGGGAATAGACTTCACAGACTGTCTTTTTGAAAACATTTCTTACACAGCAGTGAAGTTTGAAAAGGCATCAAAGAATTGTAACATCACAAGCTGTAAGTTCAATGAAATCGGTGCAAATGCAATATTCATCCACGGTGATTTTGTTGTTCCCGCATCAACGGAGAATATCAATGTAAAAGACTGTCACATCAGCTACTACGGAAGAATTTACAATAATGCTATCGGTATTCTTCTCACCCATGCAATCGACTGTGAGCTTTCAAACAATGAAATTCACGACGGCTTGTACACGGGTATTTCAGTCGGCTGGAGCTGGGGTTATGCTGCCAACTCAACAAACAACATTCAGGTAAAAGACAACCTTATTTACAACATCGGTAACGGCTGGCTTTCGGATATGGGCGGTATCTACACACTCGGCATTCAGCCCGATACTGTCCTTTCAGGCAACGTCATCTACAACGTAGGCTGTGATGAAGGTGCTTACGGTTACGGCGGTTGGGGTGTTTACCTCGACGAAGGTTCAAGCGGCATCACAGTGGAAAACAACCTTGTTTATGATTGTTCTTCTCAGACATTCCATCAGCATTACGGCAAGGACAATGTTGTAAGAAACAACATCTTTGCATTCGGCGGTGAAGGTCAGTTCATTATTTCGAAAAAAGAAGACCACAATTCACTCACGCTTACAAACAACATCCTTGTCGGTGATAATACCGTAATGTATAAAAACGCAGTACAGGAAAACTGGTTTGTTGACGACAGTAACCTTTATTGGGACTATAAAAACGGAGGCAATGTCTATTCGGGCAATTCAACGAAGCTCGGTGACAGACACACCCTTGTAATAATGACAGCAAGAGGCTATTACAACAATGCCGTCTTTGAAAATCCTCTTTTCAGGGATGCAAAAAACAGAGATTTCACTCTTGCAGACAACAGCCCCGCACTGAAGGCAGGCTTCGTGCCCTTTGCTTATGATGCAGGTACAATAACAAAATTCTGACAGATTACTAAAAGAATGAGCCGTACGGGAGGTATGGCTCTGTTTTTATAAATCAGAATTTGTCGGGATAATGCACAATGCAAAATACATAATGCATAATTATATATTTCTCGTCGTAGGAGCTGCCATTGGCAGTCCGTCGTAATACAAACATATTTCGTAGGGCGGCTTGCCCTCAAGCCGCCGATTTGTCGAAGACAAATTGGAAATCTTTGATTTCCACTATCA
>JAFUIY010000017.1 GCA_017473925.1 Clostridia bacterium
CCCGATGGGCGCCCCTACCGGGTTGATTTCACAATTATATAAATCCAACACCGTCAGGTGTTCCTAACTTTTTGCCGCATGCATTTTCGTTTTGCGTTTTGCACTTTGAACTTTGCACTTATCCCGACAAATTACTGTTTATCAAGCAGCTTCATCACAAGTCTTAATGTATCAAGAGACTTTTCATTTTTTGCGACCTTTACCGATATATAGGGCTTTGAGGCGGCACTGACAAGGATTCTGCCTCTCATGGCTTTTGCAAGGATTGCCACCTTGTCGGCATCAATCTCATCAGAATAAAGAAGCAGATTGTCGTTATTCTGCCGTATTTCATAGATTTTATGCTTCATTGCAGAATTTCTTATGAGTGAAACGGTGATTAGTCCGTTTACACTCTCGGGCACATCGCCGTAACGGTCAATCAGCTCATCAATTACGTCCTCTGCAGAGTCTTCGCTTCTGACAGAGGCTATTTTTCTGTACATCGCAAGACGCTGAGGTACGGAATCAATATATCCTTCGGGGATGTGGGCATCAATCCTGATGTCAACAAGGCACTCTCTCTGAGGCTCCCTGACCTCATTTGTCTGCTCCTCGCTGACAGCCTCAGACAGCATCTGCAGATACATATCATAGCCGACAGCTTCAAGGTGACCGTGCTGTTTTGCACCTAAAATGTTGCCTGCACCTCTGATTTCAAGGTCCTTCATGGCAATTTTGAAGCCTGAGCCGAACTCGGTATATTCACGGATTGCAGAGAGTCTTCTCTGTGCGATTTCGGAAAGCTCCTTGCCCCGTCTGAACGTAAAATATGCAAAGCCTCTTCTTGATGAACGGCCGACTCTGCCTCGTATCTGATGAAGCTGTGAAAGTCCCATCCAGTCGGCATTTTCAATTATCAGTGTGTTGACATTGGGAACATCGACACCCGTTTCGATGATTGTTGTGCAGACAAGAATCTGAATTTCACCGTCAATGAGCTGCCGCCATACTTCGCTGAGCTCATTTTCGTTCATTTTTCCGTGAGCCACTGCAATGCTTGCATCGGGCATGAATGTACGGATTTCAGCCGCTTTTTCTTCAATATCCTCTACCTTGTTATAAAGGTAATAAATCTGACCGCCCCGACGAAGCTCCTTTTCCATAGCCTCTGCAAGGATACCCATGTCATGCTCGAGAACATAGGTCTGTACGGGTGAACGGTCAAGAGGTGCCTCCTCGATGACAGACATATCACGGATACCCGTCATAGCCATGTTGAGTGTTCTCGGAATGGGAGTTGCCGAAAGCGTCAGCACGTCAACTGACGGAAATGCAGTTTTGAATTTCTCTTTCTGAGCCACGCCGAAACGCTGCTCCTCATCAATGATTACAAGACCTAAATCCCTGAATTCAAGATCCTTAGAAATAATTCTGTGAGTGCCGACAATGATGTCGATATAACCCTTGTTGACTTCCTCAATTATCTTTTTCTGCTGTTTTGCGTTTCTGAAACGGGAGAGCATCTCAATTCTTACGGGGAAGCCCTCGAAACGGCGCATCAGCGTTCTGTAATGCTGAAGTGCAAGAATTGTTGTGGGGACAAGTATTGCACACTGCTTGCCGTCAGCAATGCACTTGAATGCGGCTCTGAGGGCAACTTCTGTTTTTCCGAAACCGACATCACCGCAGAGAAGTCTGTCCATAGGATAAGGCTTTTCCATATCCTGCTTTATTTCATATATACAACGGAGCTGGTCGTCTGTTTCGTCAAACTCAAAACGGCGTTCAAAGTCTGACTGCATATCAATATCAGGCGAAAATGGGAAGCCTGCCGTGTTGTGACGCTTTGCATAAAGGGCAAGAAGCTCCTTTGCCATGTCTTTTACGGCACCCTTGACACGCTGTTTTGTCTTCACCCATGTGTCAGAGCCGAGCTTGTTGATTTTTACACCCTTACCGCTGTCATCATGGGGACCGATGTATTTTGAAACAAGGTCAAGCTGTGTGACGGGCACATAGAGCACCTCTGCACCCACATATTTTATCTTGATATAGTCTTTACGGACACCCGACACATTCATATCGACTATGCCGTCAAAAATGCCTATACCGTGTACGGAATGGACAACATAGTCTCCCTTGTGAAGCTCCTCAATGGAGTGAAGTCCCTGACTTATATCGTGGAATTTGTTCTTTTTTACCTTCTGTTTTATGCCCTCTGTCCTGTATCTGCCCGATGTGATTACACGGACCTTTTCACCGGGGTAATCCATGCCGAAGCTGAGTGCACCGGGAATGATATTGACCTGCCCTTTTATAAAAAATGAGGGAGCAGATGAGAAATAGCTGCATGCAAAGCCGTCATCATTCAGGTCTTCGCAAAGGCTTTTTGCAGCCTTCTCCGTGCCTGCAAGGACAACTGCAGTACAGCCCCTTGCAATGTCGGGTCTCAGGTCATCCATAAGGACTGTCAGTGAGCCTTCCCAGGGGGAGGACTGACGGACATTCATTGTTATAAGCTCTTTTACGGGCGTGTCAAAGGAGCCCCTGGCAAAATTGTCGAGGTAGATAACACCCATTTTTTCGTAATATGAGACGATGTCACTCCACTTCACGGAGAATGTGTCAAGTCCCTTGCACAGCACACCGTCTTCAAACATCATTTTTATGTCTTCGTTATAAAGCTTCGTTGCAGATGCGGCACGCTCCTTTACATTGTGGGAGTCTGCCGAGAAAAGCATGAAATCATCACAGTAATCAAAAATCGTGTCGCATTTTTCATATGCGAGATTCAGATATCTGTCAGTTGAACCGAGCCTTACACCGCTTCGGAGCATATCGGCATCGGCATAAAGGCTTTCCCTGACCTTGTCATGCTTTTTGCCCTTGAGAGAGGATGCAAGCTCTTCAATCTTATCTGCAAATAAAAGATTATCGTCAAAAATGATTTCCGTTGCGGGAGTGATTCTGATTTCATCGGCATTTTCGCCTCTTCTCTGAGAGATAATGTCGAAATGTGCCATTGAGTCAATGGTGTCACCCCAGAATTCCACACGCACTGGTGATGAGCAGTCAGGGGGATAAAAGTCAAGGATTGAACCTCTCAGGGCAAACTGTCCCTCACCCTCGACCATATCCGTACGGACATAGCCTGCAGCAGAAAGGGCTGAAACAACCTTTTCAATTTCTGCATCGCATCCGTTTTTAAGGACAACTGATTTTGATGTCAGAACAGCTTCGGGAATCGTCAGCTGCATTGCAGCTTCGATACTGCACACGACAGCATCAACCATACCCTCTGCAGTAAGGGAGAGTACACCCAGTCTCTTTCTCTCGTATTCCCTTGAACGGCTCTGAGTGCTTCTGAAATCCCTGTCAGTGGCAGGGTAAAGCACGGCATGAGTACCCATTGCAGTAAGGTCTGCCGTTATCTTTGTTGCCGTAGCTTCATCATTAGTGATGACAAGCGCTTTTCTGCCCGTATTCTCACAAAGGGCATGAACAAGGTGAGCCTTTGGTGTCAGGGGAAGACCCAGCACGCCCAGAGGCAGACTCTTTTTCTTTATGCTGTATTCAATTGCAGAATATTCATTGTTCCCCTGAAAGAGGGAAGAAAAAGAAGACATAATTTCACGTATAATTAAAACCATCTCAAAGGGGGTGGTTTTTAATTATGTCTCCTTTCTTAAAAAGTTATTGTATTTGCAGGA
>JAFUIY010000018.1 GCA_017473925.1 Clostridia bacterium
AGTCAATAATTTTATTTAAATGTCTTTACAGATTAAAAAAAATAATGTAAAATATATAAAAATCATATAATATATTTGGAGGTCGTTTCCCATGGAGAGGAAGTATAACAGGATTCTCCTGAAGCTCAGCGGTGAAGTACTTGCAGGTGACAAAAAACAGGGTATCGATTTTGATACGGTCGAAAAGGTCTGCAAGGTTATTAAAAAATGTACTGATATCGGTGTTCAGATAGGTATAGTCGTCGGCGGCGGCAACTTCTGGAGAGGCCGTTCAAGCGGTAATATGGACAGAACAAGAGCAGACCATATCGGCATGCTTGCAACAACAATGAATGCCCTTGCTGTTGCTGATACTCTTGAGGCAATGGATGTACCTGTCAGAGTTCAGACAGCTATTGAAATGCGTCAGATTGCTGAGCCTTACATAAGAAACAAGGCAATCAGACACTTTGAAAAAGGCAGAGTTGTAATCTTCGGCTGCGGTACAGGCTCACCCTACTTCAGCACAGATACGGCAGCGTCTCTCAGAGCTGCAGAAATCAAGGCTGATGTCATGCTCAAGGCTACAAATGTTGACGGTGTTTACAACAAAGACCCCAACAAGTTTGACGATGCAGTGAAGTTTGATTCACTTACACATGCTGCAGTTGTAGAAAAGGGCTACGGCGTTATGGACAGCACAGCTGCTGCCCTTTGCAAGGACAACAATATCCCCATTCTTGTATTCAATCTTCAGGATCCCGAGAATATCTTCAGAGCTGTTACAGGTGAAGATATCGGTACTCTTGTTGTTGACTGATAAATTTTAATACTTACTAACGGAGGTTATCTCATGGAACTTAAAGAACTTTATGAAAAAACCAAAGAAAGAATGAATAAAACAATCAACGCTCTTCATTCTGAATATGATTCAATCAGAGCAGGCAGAGCAAGTGCAAAGGTCCTTGACAAGATTCAAGCTGACTACTACGGCACTCCCACACCCATCAATCAGATGGCAGGTGTTTCAAACGCTGATGCAAGAACACTCGTTATCCAGCCCTGGGACAAGTCTGCACTTACACTCATCTGCAAGGCTATTCAGCAGTCAGACCTCGGCATCAATCCTCAGAACGACGGTACTGTAATCCGTCTTAACTTCCCCCCTCTCACAGAGGAAAGAAGAAAGCAGCTTACAAAGGATATTTCAAAAATTGCTGAGGATTCAAAGGTTGCAGTCCGTCAGATAAGACGTGATTCAATTGACAAAATCAAGGCTATGAAGAAAGCAAACGAAATCACTGAAGACGACCAGAAGCAGGGCGAAGAAAAGATTCAGAAGATTACTGATGATTTCGTTAAGCAGATTGATGAAATCGAAAAGGCAAAGGCTGCCGAAATCATGGAGATTTAAAATGGCTGAAAATAATAATCTGCCCGTATTTTCCGTTTTGCCGAAGCATGTCGGCTTTATAATGGACGGCAACGGCAGATGGGCAAAAAACAGAGGACTTCCGAGAAGTGAAGGTCACAAAGCCGGTGCAAAGACTTTCAGAAAAATCGGTGAATACGCTGCAGACCTCGGCATTGAGGTTGTCACATTTTACGCTTTTTCAACCGAAAACTGGAAACGCCCCGAAGCTGAAGTAAATGCTATCATGGAGCTTTTCGGCGATTACCTCAATGAGGTTATCGACCGTATCCGTGAAAATGAAGAAAAAGGCATAAGGCTTAAATTTATCGGCGACAGAAAAGGGATTTCCCCCGAGCTTCTGAATCTTATGGATTACACCGAAAAGCTGACCGAAAACAAATCAAGAGTCACTCTCAATATTGCAATCAATTACGGCGGCAGACACGAAATTGCTTCCGCTGTAAGAGAAATTGCCGAAAAAGCGGTCAAGGGCGAGATTAATCCCGAAGATATCGATGAAAACATGATTTCCGATTATCTTTACACAAAGGGACAGCCAGACCCTGACCTTATCATCCGACCCAGCGGTGAATTCAGGACATCGAATTTCCTTACCTGGCAGGGTGCATACTCAGAGCTCTGGTTCTCAGACGTTCTGTGGCCCGATTTTACCGAAGAAAACTTCAACGAAGCTCTTCGTGCTTATGAAAACAGAAACCGTCGTTTCGGCGGTGTATAACCGACTTTAAATCAGCGGAACTTTTTCGGTTCCGCTGTTTGTCGTTGTTAACGAAAGGTTACATATTTTATGAAAACAAGAATTATCACTGCTGTTGCAGCAATTGTCATCATCCTCGTTCCCTGTTTTGTATTTTTGCATTCATTCGTACTGCCTCTGATACTCGGACTTTTCAGTGCGATTGCAGTTTATGAAATCATCAATGCAACAGGAGGCAAAAACAAGGTTCTCCTTGCTCTGAGCTGTATAACAGCTGCTGCAATCCCCTTTGCATTCCACTTTAATTTTGAAATTCCGTTTATGCCCGTTGCAATCATCTACACACTGGCATACCTTATCATAATGGTTCCCATGCACAAAACAACAAAGTTCAACGATGTAATTACTGCACTTTTTTCAACAGTTGCAGTTCCCTGTTCACTTTCCGTTTTTGTTCTGCTCCGTGATACATATACTGCATATCCTGACAAGTTCTCAAAATCTGCAGGTGTATTCCTTATTCTTCTTGCCATGTTCTGTGCATGGATGACAGACACATTTGCATACTTTACGGGAAAATTCCTCGGCAAGCACAAGCTCTGCCCCAATGTCAGCCCCAACAAGACAATCGAAGGTGCTGTAGGCGGTGTAATCGGAAACGTGATTGCATGCACCGTTATGTTCATCATTTTTGACAAATTTTTCTTCACTGTGCATACTCTTTCACTCTGGCAGATTATAATTATAAGTGCAGTGCTTTCAGTTGTCAGTATGTTCGGAGACCTTTCAGCTTCTCTTATCAAGAGAAATCACGGCATCAAGGACTTCGGCAACATTTTCCCCGGTCACGGCGGAGTTATGGACAGAATCGACAGCTGTCTGTTTGTTCTTCCCGCACTTTATGTTTCACTTTATTTTTTAGTTTTCTGAGGTGAAAAAAATGAAAAAAATTGCAATTCTCGGTTCAACGGGTTCAATCGGTACACAGTCTATTGATGTTGCCCAGAAGCATAATTACAAGGTTACTGCTCTCACTGCCCATTCTAATGCAAAGCTTCTTGAGGAACAGGCAAGACTTCTCAACCCTCAGAAGGTAGCTCTCTATGATGAAAAAAGTGCAGCAGAGCTTAAGACTTCCCTTGCTGATACAGACATAAGAGTTCTTGCAGGAGAAGAAGGAATAATCGAATGTGCAGCAGAAACCGATGCCGATACCGTTATAAATTCAGTTGTCGGCATGGCAGGTCTCAGGCCGACACTTGCTGTTATAAATGCAGGTAAAACCCTTGCCCTTGCAAACAAGGAGTCCCTTGTTGCAGGCGGTCAGCTTGTTATGGATGCGGCAAAGAAAAACAATGTTGCAATTCTCCCCGTTGACAGTGAGCATTCTGCAATTTTCCAGTGTCTTGAAGGCAGACCTTCAAATAAAGCCCTCAAGAAAATTATACTTACGGCATCGGGCGGTCCTTTCTTCGGAAAAACAAAGGAAGAAATGAAAAATATGACTGCAGCTGATGCTCTTAAACATCCCAACTGGAGTATGGGTGCTAAAATTACAATAGACTCTGCTACAATGTTCAACAAGGGTCTTGAGCTTATTGAAGCTGTATGGCTCTTCGGTGTTTCTCCCGATATGATTGATATTGTCGTGCACAGAGAAAGCATTGTGCATTCCATGGTTGAATATGATGACAACTCTGTTATCGCTCAGCTGGGTCTTCCCGATATGAGAATACCCATTCAGTATGCACTGACATACCCTGAAAGATATGAATCTCCCACAGGTGAAATCAACTTCGCAAAGCTCGGTAAACTCACTTTCTTTGAGCCTGATTACGAAACCTTCCGATGTATTGATATATGCAGAAATGCAATCAATCAGGGCGGTCTTATGCCCTCTGCGGTAAACTCTGCAAACGAAGAGGTCAACAGACTTTTCAGAGAGGGAAAAATCGGCTTCAATGATATTCCCGACCTGATTCTCAAGGGCGCAGCAGCTGCTCCCGTAAAGGATGTCTTCACGGTTGAAGATGTCTACGACACTGACGCTGTTGTCAGAGAATGCGTTATTTCAAGTATCTGAAAGGATTGAAATCCAATTGAATTTTTTACCCTTAGCAATAAGCTTTTCTGAAATATGGAACAAAGTCTGGCCATTTCTTATGGCTATACTGTTCTTCGGTCTGATTATCGGTCTTCATGAATTCGGACACTTCATATCTGCAAAGATATTCGGTGTAAAGGTGCATGAATTTGCCCTCGGTATGGGTCCTGCAATATTCAAGAAGAAAAAAGGAGATACTCAGTATTCACTCAGACTCTTCCCTATCGGCGGTTATGTCAATATGGAGGGTGAAGACGAAGAAAGCGACGATGAAGGCTCCTTCAGCAAAAAGAAATGGTGGAAAAAGCTCATTATTGTTGCTGCAGGTGCAATAATGAATCTCATTCTCGGCTTTATTTTTGTTACTGTTCTTACTTGCATGGATGACCTTATAGGCACAACACAGATTCACAGCTTCTATGAAAATGCAACAAGCGTGCAGTACGGTCTTGAAGAGGGCGATACAATCAAAAAAATCAACGGCACAAATATATATTCAAGCCGTGATATAAGCTATGCCCTGCAGAGAGATGAAGACGGCATTTATGATTTTCTTGTTATCCGTGACGGTGAAAAGGTTGAGCTCAAGGATGTTCATTTTGAAACAAAGCCCGCTGACAACGGACATAATATAATTATTTTTGATTTCATAATCGTTGGTGTTGAAAAGAATCCTCTTAATGTCATTGCAACAGCTGCAGGTGATACAGTTTCAATTGCAAGACTTGTCTGGCTGACACTGTTTGACCTGATAACAGGACATTACGGTCTGAATGACCTATCGGGCCCCGTCGGAACAGTATCAATCATAGCAGAAACAACATCACAGGCAGTAGCATCGGGTACGGGATTTGATATGATAATATACATCATGGCACTTATATCAATCAATGTAGGTGTTTTCAATCTTCTTCCCATTCCCGCACTTGACGGCGGAAGACTTTTCTTCATTATTATTGAAGCAATCAGAAGAAAGCCCATTCCTGCAAAATATGAAGGCTACATCCATGCCGTTGGTATGGCATTGTTGCTTTTGCTAATGGTAGTCATAACATTCAATGATATTAAAAATCTAATTATAAACTAAACAGTAATTTGTCGGGATAAGTGCAAAGTTCAAAGTGCAAAACGCAAAACGAAAATGCATGCGGCAAAAAGTTAGGAACACCTGACGGTGTTGGATTTATATAATTGTGAAATCAACCCGGTAGGGGCGCCCATCGGG
>JAFUIY010000019.1 GCA_017473925.1 Clostridia bacterium
TCTACTGTATCGGTTCTGTTCTCGGCCCTCATCCTTTCCCCATGATGGTAAGAGATTTCCAGAGTGTTGTAGGAATTGAAGCAAGAGAACAGTTCATCGAAATGACAGGTCATCTTCCCAATGCAATCGTTGCATGTGTGGGCGGCGGCTCAAATGCGGCAGGTCTTTTTGCAGGCTTCCTCAATGACCCCGTTGATATTTACGGTATCGAGCCTCTCGGCAGAGGTCCCAAGCTCGGCGACCACGCTGCAAGCCTCAAATACGGCACAGAGGGTATCATGCACGGTTTCAATTCAATCATGCTCAAGGACGAAAACGGTGAGCCTGCTCCCGTTTACTCCGTTGCATCAGGTCTTGACTACCCCTCATCAGGTCCCGAACACGCTTTCCTTCAGGAAATCGGCAGAGTCAAGTATGATGTTATCGACGACGAAGAAACAATCGACGCATTCTACAAACTCAGCCGTCTCGAGGGTATCATCCCCGCAATCGAAAGCTCACATGCTGTTGCATACGGCATGAAGCTCGCACAGAGAATGGACCACGGCTCAGTTCTTATCAACCTTTCAGGCAGAGGCGATAAGGACATGGACTATGTCATCGAAAATTTCGGTATAAGATAAGATTAACATTATTAAAATGCCAGACACGGTACATTCTGTATCGTGTCTTTTTTTGCATTTATTTTGCAACTAAAAGTGTTGTTCATTACAGTTAAATGTTGTTCATTGCCAAAGTATTGACAAATATTTCATAATATTTATAATGAAATTATAGCATTTTTATTTAATTATAACAAAAAAAAGGTGATGTACAATGCGAAATTCAAAAAAACTCTTCAGGCTTATATGTCTGACTCTGACAGCAGTGATGCTCTTCTCACTCACCGGCTGCTTCAGCTACGGCGGATATGATTACTATGGAGACTTGGACTATGATTCAGACTCTGATGATTCATCGGTTGATCCGAATGCTGATTTTGCTGAATTATTTGAAGATTATTATGATGCTGAAGAGTATTTTCAGAACAATGCAACTGTTATATCTGCAATAAATGCGGCTGACTCCGCAGACATTCACAATGAGGCTGATGCATATCAGAATCTTACAGACCGAGGCCTCAGTGATTCCGGCATAACCGCAGATTTTGATATGAATGGTGAAATTCTTGAAGATGCCGTAATTACAGACACATCATCAGACAGTCATCCAAGTTATACAACATATTATGAAACAAGTGCAGGAGATCTCTGGTCAATAAATGAAATCAATGGCGTTGTAATGGCTATGCCTGTTTCATATAATATCGACCGTGAAGTCCCTGTTATCATTACAGAAACAGGAACGGTTATGAGCTATGATTTATACAGCAATAAATTCTATGAAACAATTCCGAATGATACAGAAATGATTGTAAAAACAGTTGACAGAATTGATGCGGAAACACTTGAAAATCTGACAGCAGGAGCGATTGATGCATTATGAAAAAAAGATTATTGATAAAAACACTTTCCCTCGTAATTACAATGATATTATTACTTGAAGCATTCCCCTACTCAACTGAAACAAAAGCATATAATTCCGACAGCGACAGAGTAATTGTTTCCCTTGGCGACTCTTTTTCATCGGGAGAAGGACTTGGCGATTATTACAATACTTACTTAGATAAGAAAAATAAAGAAACACCGATATATGATAAAAATACTCCTATAGAAGAAAAAGTTACAAATGAAGATTGGCTTGCCCACCGTTCAACACTAAGCTGGCCGGGAAGACTTACACTTAACGGTGTGGATGGCACAATGGCTGACAACCGAAACACACACTGGTTTTTTGCGGCTGTTTCGGGAGCTGAAACAAAACATTTAAATACCAAGCAACAAGCAAAAAAATATAATAGAGATCATGGAAGATTAGATAATTCTGAAAATCCGACAAAATTACCACTTCAACTCGATGTTTTCAATACTTTAAAGTCAAAAAATTTAAAAGCAGATTATGTTACAATAACAATTGGTGGTAATGATGCAGGTTTTACTGATATAATATCTGATACTGTCATCTCTCATTCCTCTTATTTATATCCCGGTGTACTGACAAAAAGAATAAATCAAACTACAGCAAAATTTTTAACTTACGACTTAAATGACACATTGACAATTAACCCCAATTTAACACCACAAGAACATCTGCTTTCTAATTTTGAAATCACAAATGTCGAATTTGCTGAAAGTGGCAGCATATATACCGGGTTATGCCAAGCATATGAGGATATACATAAAGCAGCCGGAGATCAAGCTAAAATAATTGTTGCAGGATATCCAAAATTGTTAAATAATGCTATCGCATTAACAATAAATTCAGATGAAGTTGAACTAATCAATAACGCGGTATCACTTTTTAATTACGGAATCGAGAAACTTGTAACAAGATATCAAGAAACAGAAAATATGCCTATTCATTTTGTAACGGTAGAAAAAGCTTTTGAAGGAAAAGAAGCATATGCTTTAAATTCCGCAATATATAAAATAGATCTTACACCGGAAAAAGAAGATTTAGATGACAGAATCTGGACAGAAAAAGGAGCAAATCCATCTGCACGTTCTATGCACCCAAACGATAAAGGAGCTGAAATTTATGCAGAATGTGTTCAGGATAAAATTAATGAATTAGAAAAGCAAGATGCAAACAACAATACTACAACGCAAACAACTACTCAACAACAATCTGATAATGAGTCAAATTCTTTCTATAACGACCAATTCTATCAGCAGCAACAACATAATATGCAGACTTTCGGAGAATCGCAAACACTAATTAATTTCAGACATGATGAAGATACTCTCTATTATGAAGCATATGAAACCGAATTTGGCAAATGGCTAAAGAGCGCTGATGATATCTCCGCATTAAAATTCAGCAATGGTGTTATTACTAATTCTTCAACGGACAATGCAAATATATCTATTTGTTTCTCTGATTCTGTTGCAATCACCGATAGTCACATCTACTATATTAATTCAGGACAACTCTGCAGAATCAAAAAAGACAAAAAAACAAATGCCATAGATGCGGATAATTGGAGTCCGAATTGGTGGGAATATGACCAAGAATACATTTATAAAGGGAATAATATTAAATACATAATTTCAAAAAAATTTATTTTTATACTTGATGGATCTGATTTAATATGTGCAAACCATGACGGTACAAATCAAAAAATAATAGCATCCGGAATCAACCCCCCACTAAATTGGCTTGATAAACCAACATTCAGAATGTTTACAATAAGTGAAAATCTTTACTATGTATCAAATGGAAAATTATATTGTTATTACAGTTCACCGAACAAAACATATGAATTATGTAAAATTGAAGAAAATATTGATTTTATGTGTGCGTCAGGTGATAAACTCTATTTTAAAAAGACAGAGGTTGCAGCATCAGATGATTTCACAACTACATATGCGATTACAATTTACCAATATACAGAAGCAGCAACTTCACTTACGGAATATTCTACTGTAAAACTTAATGAAAACACAGGATCACAGTTTTTTGCTTCACCAGATGGAAAAAATGTTTATCTTGGCAGCTATGGTTGGGGTGGCACAACTATTTACAAAGTAGATTTGTCTACAGAAACAATAAATAAAAAGAAATATTACAAAGCAGAAATTGTTGACGAGGCTTCTTATGCAGGTGGGGCAGCAATGTATATATACAAAAATAGTATCGGGTCTATAAATGCAGATTTTTCAAACGACAATTTTAAAACTCTATATACATTTTAAGCAATCAACAATTACAAATTAAAAATATATATCAAGAAATATAAGTGGGAGATTTTGTAAAACCAAGGCACATATCATATCTCAGAAAAGGTGGTTAATATCATGTTTACTAAAAAGAAACTCTTAAAAATCATGGCTGCAGTCTGTGCTGTTATTGCAATAGCCGGCTGTTTCACCGCATGCTCAGGCGGTGCTGATGATCCCATTGCGATATCAAATCTTGATGTATCCGATACTGAAATCACAGTAAAGATCGGTGAACAGGTTCACCTTGCCTATGCTTATTACCTTGCAGATGATAATGCAGAAGGCTATGCTGACTTTGAAATAATCAACAATGACAACAAGGATGACCCCACTTTTATCGGCCTGAGTGTCGGTACAATTGCAAAAGGCATAGAGCCTGTCACTGATTACGGCATGGAAGATTTTGATTTTAATGAAGGCACTATTGCTCTCGGAATTGCTGACCTGTATTTCAGTCCCGATAATACTGATGTGAAAGAAGCACAGGATGCAGGAATATTCAAAGGCTACGATACAGCTAAATTAACATCTGACACTCTCGGTGACAGTGTTGTCGGCTTTGCAAGCGTAAATGCTGAAGCAGATGCCATCTGTGTTCTTGCTTTTGAAGGCATCAAGGCAGGTTCATCATCAATTGTTTTCAAAGCCGGAAACATTGAAAAAACAGTTACAATCAATGTAATCTGATTACTCAATAACACTTATATCTTCTTGATAAAAAATAAGGGGCTGTAATCTTACAGTCCCTGTTTTATTGCCGGAAGACAAAAGGCAGATACATCGCTGTACCTGCCTGATTTTATTATAGGAATTATCCCTGTGCCATTGCGCCGACCTGCATCATGAAGTCGCCTATCTGTGCGCCGAATTCGGGAGCACCGTCCATGATAAGCTTGCCGCTTCTTGTGGAGTCGAGCATGTCTGCTGTCTGCATAAGAATGCCCAGAGCGCTGTCAAATGAGTCAAATCTCATTGTAAAGAAGGGAAGAGCTCTCTTGTAAGTGCCTCTGCCGGCTCTTGTCTTACCTGCCTTAACACGGATGTAAGCAGATACTGAGGGTTCGTCATTGACTGCCCATGCATAAACACGGTCGGGGCTCTTCTTTGCCCAGTCGTGAATTTCTTCGTGACCGTTCTTGTTAAGCTGGCTGATACCGCTTGAAAGAAGGTAGAAGTAGCACTTGACCATAAGACGCTTGTCTTCTTCCTTTTCAGGGGGCTCTTTTGCAGTCAGTATTGATGACATCTTAAGAAGCGCCATAAGGAATGCAACAAAAGCACCTGTATTCTTTACAAGACCTTTCATCTTGGGAAGTGTTTTGGGGCCGATTTTACCTTTGAAGAAAGAGTTCATAGCCTCAACACTCTGGAACTCAAGCTCAACCATGGGCTTGGGCTCGATTTTTTCTGTGTGTATTACCCATTCATCGGAATTAACCTGAAAATGAGTTGCATATTTTCCGCCGGGAGCATCGGGATCAAGGGCACTCACCTGATAAACACAGTGAACAGCCCGGAACTGCTTTGCAAGTGACGGTGTATCTGCAACGATGACCTTTAAAAGGGGCAATACGGCATTCATAAAAATTTTATTGGTTAAAAATTCTTCTCTTGAAGCCATTTTTGGTTCCTCCTTTTAAAGATTATACTTCGTCGTCCCAGTTGTCGTCTTCTTCGAAGTCCATCTTCATTGTTTCTCTTACAGCATTGATGATGCCGTTTGAGTCGATGCCTACAGCGTTCATGATATCCTCATGAAGACCGATAGGAGCAAACTTATCCTGATGACCGAGCTTCCTGAATGCACAGCCCTTACCTGCTTCAGCCATAACTTCAGCAACTGCTGAGCCGAGACCGCCGATAACGTTGTGGTCTTCAACAGTAATGATACGGCGTGTATCCATAACAGCCTTGATGATAGCTTCCTTATCGATGGGCTTGATTGTATGCATATCAAGAACACGGACCTTAAGACCGTCATTCTGATCAAGGAACTGAGCTGCTTCCCATGCCTGGAATACGCATGAGCCTGTTGCAATGATTGTGATATCAGAGCCTTCGTGAACTGTTACAGCCTTGCCGATTTCAAAGCCGTAGTCTGCACTCTTATAAAGAACTCTGTCGAAACCACGGTTGATTCTGATGTAGAAGGGACCGGGTGTTTCGTAAGCTGCCATAACTGCGTTGTATGTTTCAATACCGTCAGCGGGGCAGATAACTGTAAGGTTGGGGATTGAGCGTGTGAGTGCAAAGTCGCAGATTGCGTGATGAGTTGAACCTGCCTGACCGAAGGATGTACCTGAATGTGTAGCAATAACCTTTGCGTTTACATTCTGGTAGCAGAGGTCTGTATGAAGCTGGTCAGCTGAACGGAATGATGCGAACTGTGAGAATGTTGAGAGGAAGGGTACAAGACCTGCTCTTGCCATACCTGCAGCAACACCGAACATGTTCTGTTCTGCGATACCTACGTTGAAGAATCTGTCGGGGAACTTCTTCTGGAATTCACCGATTTTTGTTGACTTTGCAAGGTCAGCTGTGAGAGCAACAACCTCGGGATGTGCTTCACCAAGCTCAACGAGAGCCTGACCGTAAATCTCCGCTGTGGAGAGTGATGTTGAATCGAGTGCTGTATAGGTTAATCCGCCTGCCATATTATTCAGCCTCCTTTTCTACTCTTGCGAGTCTCTTCTGATAGTGCTTTTCAAGGCTTTCCTTAGCCTGCTGATACTTGTTATCATCGACAGCACCGTAATGCCATGTATAGTTGTCTTCCATGAAGTCAATACCGCAGCCCTTGATTGTATCAAGAATGATCATATAGGGCTTGTCAGTTGTGTTTGCAAGTGCTTCGTCGATAGCATCGCAGATTTCCTTGATATTGTTACCGTCGATAACTTTAACTTCAAATCCGAAGGATGCCCACTTGTCTGCAAGGGGTTCAAGACGCATAACATCTTCTGTTCTGCCGTCGATCATACACTTGTTACGGTCAACGAAAGAAATCATGTTTGTTGTCTTGTAATGAGCAGCAGACATTGCAGCTTCCCAGTTTGAACCCTCGTCACATTCACCGTCACCGAGGAGAACATAAGTCTTGAAATCCTTACCTGTAACTCTTGCTGCAAGAGCTGTACCTACAGCGATTGACATACCGTGACCGAGTGAGCCTGTTGAAGCGTCAACACCGACAACCTTGTTTGAGTCAAGATGAATACCCATTGTTGAGTTTGAAAGGTTGAATGTCTTGAGAAGTTCCTTATCATTGAAACCGAGGTCGCAGAGCAGGGGTGCGTAAGCAACACCTACATGACCCTTTGAAAGGATGAATCTGTCTCTGTCTTCCCACTTGGGGTTTTTGACATCGATTTTCATATACTTGTGGTAAAGTACTGTCATAACATCGAGAGCACTCATACCGCCGCCGATGTGACCGCTGCCTGCCCATTTTGTTGTGTCAAGAGTAAGCATACGGAGTTCGTGAGCTTTCTTTTCAAGAGCAAGCCATTCCTGTTTTGAAAGTGGCATAAAATTTTCCTCCATTCATTTTTTCAGAATGCATAATGCACAATGCACAATGCATAATTATTTTTTCGGCAAAGCTTACAACCTGCCGTAAATTTCATTATTCACTGCATTCTGATGCAATCAGAATGCTTCGGGGTGTCTCTTTCTTACAGCCTTGAATGCATCTTCTGCAACATCAATTGTATACTTGATATCGTCTTCTGTAAGAGAAGCGTTGATGAAATGGTTGTGATGGCTTGTGATGAAGATGCCTCTGCTTACCATTTCCTGAACCCAGTCCTGATGCAGGAACAGGCTGTCATCGTTAGCAATTCTCAGATAGAACAGTGCAGGTTCACCTGAAACAACAAGGTCAAAGCCGTTGTTTGCTGCTGCAGCCTTAAGACCGTCTGTAAGCTGTGTACCGAGCTTTCTGAACATTGCGGGTGTGTCGAGCTTCTTCATTTTTTCGATACATGCAATACCTGCCGCAAAGGGTACGGCACTCATCCAGTAGCTGCCTGTGTATGAAAGACCGCTCATTGCACTCTTGAGGAAGTCCTTACCGCAAAGACATGACACGTTCCAGCCGTTTGCAAGAGCCTTACAGAAGCAGATAAGGTCAGCCTCAAAGCCGTAGAAATGGTCAGAACCTGCAAGGTCAAGTCTGAAGCCGCAACGGACGTCATCAACGATGAGAACGATGTTGTTGTCTGTACAGAGCTTTCTTACCTTCTGCCAGTAGCCGTCAGCAGGAAGAACATTATCAACGAAGTTACCGTGCATATAGGGAGTTGCGATAAATGCAGCGATTTCGCCCTTGTTTTCTGCAATAAGCTTTTCAAGTGCAGGGATGTCGTTCCAGTCAACATAGAGATTATTTGCAACGTCTTCGGGAAGAACACCGGGATAGTCGAGCTTCTGTGTCCACATTGAAACACCGTGATAGAAGCCGTTTACGAAAATAATCTTTTTCTTATGTGTATGGTAACGGGCACACATGATAGCTGCCTGAGTTGTATCGTTACCGTTCTTTGCAAAGAATGCCCAGTCTGCAGATGCAACTGTGTCAACCATGAGCTCTGCGAACTCAACCATCTTGTAAGAGGGTGTTGTTGTACAGTTTGCAAGCTCAGCCTGCTTCATTGCTGCAGCATTGACATCGGGGTCATTGTAGCCGAGAACATTGGGGCCGTATGCACACATATAGTCAATGTACTTGTTGCCGTCAACGTCCCACATATATGAGCCTTCAGCTCTCTCTGAGAAGAAAGGCCATGAGGTTGTGGGAACCCACAGACCTTCTGCAGGGCCGAGGTGACCGTAAATACCTGAGGGTATTACGTCAACGGCTCTCTTGAACCATTCCTGACTCTTTTTATGATTGAATTTCTTTGTAGCCATTTATATACCCTCCTTATGCAAGATAAAGACCTACAAGGTCGAGAATTCTGTTCATATTGTCAACCATTGAGATCATGCCGCCCATCTTGATTTTGCCTTCGCCGACACATGCAACTGAGTTGACCTTGCCGTCAAAGAGGTCACGGGCAAGCTTGATTGATTCAAACTCCATGAGAGCTCTGGGTGTATCAGTACCCTTCTTGACAGTGATGAGTCTGTGGTTGTTTACTCTGATTGTAGCCTTGGGGCCGCCGCTGATTGACATAAGGATTTCACCGTTGACCATATGATGAGCAGAGAACTTACCTACTTCATCATTGTTACCTATCTGTGCGATTGCAACAGCGATTGTGTAGAACATAAGTGAAGTGCTGATTTCAAAGAATCTTTCATCCTTGAGGTCTTCGGGATCGGGTCTCATGTATTTTGCGAGAAGGTCTGTAAGGGGTATAAACTCCTTGAGAAGGAAACCGATATGCTGAAAGCCCTTTGAGGGAATAGGAGTAACGGTTCCGTCAATCATACCGTTGAATTTTTCACATGATGAGAAAGGAAGCTTGATGTCACAGGGACCGATGCCGTCTTCCATTCTGCATCTGCCGTTTTTAAAGGTAATTGTGGCTGAGGGACCGTCCTTAACCTCAATGCCGATTGTTATAGGCTTTTTGTTGGTAAGAAGTGCACTTGCATCTTCATCCAGGACACACAGGTTTTCAAGTGAACCGAGAACAGCATATAAATTGATATATGCGAGTGTTTTTGCGTCTGTCAAAGCAATTCCTCCTTTTTTGCTTATATACTATTATATAATAACAAAATTATATGGTAAAGTCAATAAAAAGGATATAAATAAGCACATTATCCATTGTAGAATTTGACTAATCAAGTTTGGCTGATTTTCACAAAATCAAATTGAATAATTATGAAATATATTTACATCCGGGGCTGATTTGTTGATTATTCCACTTAAATAAAAAAAGGAAAAGAGAACTGTCTGATGACAGTTCTCTTGAATCATAATCGATTTTAATTAGTCAGCAACAGGAGCCTCTACGGGGCAACTAGCTGCACAAGCACCGCAATCGATGCAAGTATCAGCATCGATAACATAGATGCCGTCACCTTCAGAGATAGCTTCTACGGGGCAGTCTGCTGCACAAGCACCGCAAGAAATACATGCATCTGTAATTTTGTAAGCCATTGTTAAACCTCCCTTGCGTAAAATTTACTTTATTGTATCACACTTAAAAAAAAATGCAATAGAATTCTGAAATTTTATTTTATTTTTTTGATTCCATTCGTGGAATTAATCACCTTCGATGCCCTTGAATGCATCAATTTCTTCTTTTGCTACGGTGATTTTGGCGTCTTTTATCAGCTTGACTTCTTTTCTGTTGAATATCTGAGGAGCAGCATCAGGATTCTTTTCAAGCTTTACAGTCAGCTTTCCTGTCAGGAGATTCATGTCAACAACCTCACCCTTGCCCTGCTTTGTGTCAACAATAGCACCGACCTTAGGTGTAATATGGAGAAGATGCTCGTAAGCCTCCTGCTCATATTTAAGACAGCACATAAGTCTGCCGCATGAACCGCTGATTTTGACTGTGTTGAGAGAAAGTCCCTGCTCCTTTGCCATTTTTATTGAAACAGGCTGGAAATCACTGAGGAACTCCTTACAGCAGAAGGGTCTGCCGCAGATACCCAGACCACCGAGCATCTTTGATTCATCACGGACACCTATCTGACGCAGCTCAATTCTTGCCCTGAACACACTTGCAAGGTCCTTTACAAGCTCACGGAAGTCAACTCTTGAGGGTGCTGTGTAATAGAAAAGAATTTTGCTGCCGTCAAATGTATATTCAACATCAACAAGCTTCATGTCAAGCTTTCTGAAAGCAACCTTTTCTTCAAAAATAACAGCTGCCTTTGCTTCTTTTTCCTTATTCTTTTTAAGGATTTCAACATCCTCTTCAGTTGCAATCCTGATAACCTTTTTCAGGGGCTGAATGATTGCTTCCTCCTCAACCATGCGGTTTTCCATTGCAACCTCACCGCATTCTATACATCTTGCGGTTTCAACAATTGCATATTCGCCCTTTTTAAGCCTGAATTCACCGGGGTCAAAATAATATAACTTACCCGTCTGCTTGAATTTGATTCCAATAACCTCTACCATGGGTTACCTCCCGTTCTGTTCAATACAGCCTGCAAGCTCTGTTGCAAGCCGTGTCACAAGAAGATTGTCATTTGCATTTTTATCTGCATCGGCAATGAGCGTTTTGAGCACATTCTGCATATCGATTATCTCCTTTGCTGAATAAGCCTGAGAAAAACGCATTTCGACAGAGTCCGAAAATGCCGAATCGTTGTATTTGCCTACCACGCTGTTACGCAGCATCAATATCATTTTTTCAAGGGCAGCCTTGAAGGTTTTTTTATCCTTTTCAAGGGCTCCCGTACTGAGCATGATTTTATATTCATTTTTTGAAAGCAGTGCCGTAAAAATATCCGTTGCGGCTTTTGCTGCTTTTGCATTCTCCTTCTCCCCTGCTGCCTGTCCCGAATCCTCGCTTATGGCAAAGGGGGTCACACGGGAGAGAATTGTCTGCCTGAAGTCATCCCTTGACCTTGATGCAAGAATGAATCTTGCAGTCACGGGAGGCTCTTCAAGAATTTTCAGAAGAGCATTCTGTGCCTCCTCACCCATTCCCGAAGCCTCAAGGATAATAAAAATCTGATAGGGTGCTTCGTTGGGCATTATATATGCTCTCTGACGGATATCTCTGATGGTGTCTATCTTTATACTGCGCTGTTTGCCTGCTTCACCCGAAGTTATGATGATGTCGGGATGAATACCGTTCTTTATTTTTTTGCACACATCGCATTTAAGGCAGGGGGTGGGCTGATTGGTGCAAAGCAACGCCTGAGCGAGAAGAACTGAGAGTTCCTTACGCTCCTTTTCGGTTCCGCCCGTCAGAAGAACTGCATGGGAAAGTGTTCCCGAATCAACTGCAGCCGACAGTCGTCTGGCAACCTCTTCATTCAGTTGTAGCTTTCCGAAATTCATAAAAACACCGTTAAATCAGAATTTGTCGGGATAATGCACAATGCAAAATGCATAATGCACAATTATATAATCCAAGCCCGCAGGGCTTCCGAAACAATTTGCCGAAGGCAAATTATATCACATTTGCGAAGCAAATATATCACATCCGTCA
>JAFUIY010000020.1 GCA_017473925.1 Clostridia bacterium
CAGAATTTGTCGAGCCAATTAACAATGTACAATGTACAATTTACAATCGTGCAGTTGTAGCGATACAGGCGGTTATTGCAAATCATTGTACATTGTAAATTGTAAATTGTTCATTGAAACAGCTCGACAAATTACTGTTTAGCCCGACAAATTACTGTTTTCATATTGCAATCACAACTACTATTTATTATAATATTAAGATGGAGTATATTAACAGGAGGAGTATAATATGGATCGATTGAAAAAGCTGTTCGTCTTTGTCAGCGAACGGTTTTTTGAAAAGTTTTTCACGGCATGGATGCTGTCGTCTGCAGTGATAATCTCTGTTGGAACGGGTGATTTTGCACCCGACAGTGTTCCTCTGTCAACATTTCTGGCTGTTTTTGCCGGAGCCTTTGTTTTCGTCTGTGCTCTGGCAGGCAGAAAGAGCTCTTTTCTGCCCGTTTTTCTGATGTTTTCCGTTCTAATGTTCGGTGCGGCACTGCTGATTTACAGCAACACGATTTACACTTATCTTGCAACGGCTGTTCTGTTTGTGCTGAGTGTGTGGCATATGTTCAACAAAAACGGTGAAAATCAGCTGAATATCAGCAATAAGGCAGGCATTATCATGCTTGTTTTGTCAGTGCTTGTGTTTTTCGGTGTGCTGACTGCCTTCTCTGTTCTCAGATACAAGACATTCTCTGCACCAAACTATGATTTCGGCATTTTCTGCAACATGTTCCATAACATGCGTGAGAGCTTCAGACCTCTTGTCAGCTGTGAAAGGGACAGGATTCTTTCTCATTTCGCAATTCACTTTTCACCTGCAATGTATGTTTTTCTGCCCGTCTATTATATATTTCCTTCTCCGATAACTGTTGCAGTCTGTCAGACTGTTGCAATTTACAGCGGAATCATACCATTTATTCTTATAATGAAGCACAGAAAGCTGGACTCCATGACACAGGTGATGTTTGCTGTTGTGTATGCCGCAAATGCTGCATATACGGGCGGCTGTGTCTATGACTTCCATGAAAACTGTCTGCTTGTTCCGTTCATGATGTGGATGTTCTTTTTCTATGAAAAGAAGAAAATTCCTTTCATGTTCCTTTTTGCAATCCTTACTCTTATGGTCAAAGAGGATGCATTTGTATATGTCTCGGTTTTTGCTGTTTATATAATTCTTTCTGAAAAAAAATTCATAAAAGGTGCATCGTTGCTGTTTACGGCACTTGCATACTTTGCAGTTGCCTGTTACATTCTTGAACAGCACGGCACGGGAATTATGTCAGACAGATATGCATCCATGATGTCAGGTGATGAAGGGCTTTTCGGCATTATCAGGACGGTGCTGACAAATCCCGGTTACACGGTGAAGCAGATTTTCAACACCACGGACAACAAGCCTCAGAAGCTTATTTATTTCCTGCAGCTTATGTTCCCCCTTGCATTCATTCCTTTTATTACAAAGGTTCCCGTAAGACTTGTGCTTGTTCTTCCCGTGCTTCTCAATCTGCTTACAGATTACGGTTATCAGTACGACATCACATTCCAGTACGGCTTTGCAATAATGTCACTTCTGCTTTATGTCAGTGTTGTCAATGCAGGTGACATGGAGAAGAAAAAACTGAGATTTGTTTCAGTCGTTGCAGCAGGACTTGCCGTGATGATGTTCTGTATGCTTATAGTTCCCCGTTTTATGGGCGAGTTCAATGAGTATAAGGACAAGGCCGAAATGTTTGAAAGCATTGAGGAAACACTTGATACAATAGACAAGGATGCTAAGATTGCGGCATCAACCTTCTTCATTGCACACCTCTCCGACAGAACTCAGCTTTATGAGGTTTACTACACCGAGCAGACAGATTTTGACTATCTCATTTTTGATATGCGGCCCGAATACCGTGAGGAATCTCTGCAGATTGCCATGGAATATGAAGTACAGGGCTATGAGCTTCTCAGCTGTGAAAACGAGAATGTTTTCATCTATGAAAAAGCAGAATAAATACTAAAAAAATATAAATTTGTCGTAATTCCACTTGCTATTGAAAAATTTATATGATATTATTTAAACAGATTTTTTCAGGGAGTGTTTTTATGAAAATAATATTTAAAAGATTTATTGTTTTCGCTCTTATTCTCAGTGTGATTGTTACGGGAAATGTGACAGCTTCTGCAGTTGATGCAGTAGCAGATCCGGTTACGGAGGATGTAACAGATGTTGAAATTCCTGATGAAGCCGTGTCTCCTTTCCGTATTGATACACAGAAAGAATATGCTTTTGAGCAGAACGGTGAGCAATACAGTCTTTATGCCGCTGAGCTTACTGTTGACTTCAATAACGACGGCAAATGTACTGCTTTTGAAGCCCGTCAGATGCTCAGAATCTCAGCAGGAATTGATACTTTTGACGGCAATCTTCAGGGGATTGATGTTTCCCGTGACGGCAGAATATCTGCAATAGATGCCCGTGCAGTGCTGAGATATTCAGCCCGTATGGATTCCTATTATCTCACTGCCGAAGGCAATGCCCTTCCCGGTTATGTGAAAAACAATGACGGAAAAACTTATTACTTTGAAAATAACGGCGTGCTTGCAACAGGGCTTAAAAAGATTGACGGTGTTACTGTTCATTTTGCATCAGACGGTACAATGAGTACGGGATTTGTTTTTACAAACGGCAGTGTCTACTTCTTTGATGAATACGGTAAGGCTGTTTCCGGAGACAAAACCATTGGCGGCAAGCAGTACCGTTTTGAGGACGGTAAGGCTGTTACAGGGCTCATAAAAGACGGTGACTGGTATTACTATTATGACGAAAACGGCGTAATGCAGACAGGCACCTTTGATATTGGCGGGGATACATATGTGTTTGATTCACTGGGCAAAGGAACACTCAAGCCCAAAGACCCCTCCCAGTTCAGAACAGCAATGATAGGTGACTCAATTGTTGCCACAATCGGCAATTACAATGTAACAGAGCACATTGATTTCTACGGCAAGGTAAGTCTTAATTCCTACACGATTTTTACAAAGAGAATTTCAGGCAGCTCAAGAGTCGTAATTGACGAAATCAAGGGCAGAGGCTATGATAAGGTCATTATCCTTATGGGTATAAACGAGTACGGAGCAAATGTATCAACCTGGAAGGAGCAGTACAGAAAAATCATTCAGGGTGTAAGAGACCGTGCTCCGGGTGCTGAAATTTATGTCCATGCAATTATGCCTGTTAATGACAGCAGAGCAAGAGCAAACGGTTACAGTGTAACAAATGCTATAATCGCACCTATGAACAATGCTCTCAAGGCTCTCGCTCAGGAAGAAAACTGTTTCTTTATTGATGCCCGTGAGGCAATTGCATTGTCAGACGGGTCATTACCCTATGAAGCCGCATCAGACGGTATTCATCCCACTTATAAGTACTGTGATATCTGGGGCGACTGGCTCATTGAACAGATATGTAAATAAAGGAGAATGAAAATGAAAATCAGATCAGCAGTTATTTTAATGATGGTATTTGCTTTGATTGCATGCATGTTCACAGGCTGTAACAAAGAGGTTGCCGAGGAAGAAACAACAGAAGAGCAGGTTACAGAAGCAGTCAGCACAGAAGAGCCCTCTGCAGAAATGACCACGGAAGCAGCTCCCGAAACAACAACAGCTGCAGAAACAACAACAGTAAAAGAAACAACAACTGAGAAAGAAACCACAACAAAGAAGGAAACAACAACAAAGGCTGAAACAACAACACAGCAGCCCTCTGTAAGCGTTTCATCCGTTGCTGCTTCAATCGCAGGTAAGACAAGCATGTTTGAGGAAACACTTTTTGCTTCTTCATCATCAATCGCACTTGATATTTTCGGCATTCCCTCATCAGCCGTTGCAGAGGCTGCATATTATGTTGCATCTGCTGCTGTTGCAGAAGAGGTTCTTGTTGTAAAGGCTGCAAGCTCAGGTGATGTCGCAACAATCAAGAGCTGTATCGAAGCAAGACGTTCAATGCAGATTGAAGATTATGCAGACTATGTTCCCAAGGAAGTTCCCAAGCTTCAGAGTGCAATTGTTTACACAAGCGGAAACATCGTTGTGTTCTGCGTATCAAACAATAACTCAGCTATGCGTTCAGTTATTGCAGGACTTGTGTAAACAGTAATTTATCGCTGAGCGATAAATTACTGAGTGATATATTTTCCTGCGGAAAATGTTATATATCCGTCTGTGACGGATGTGATATATTTGCTTCGCAAATGTGATATAATTTGCCTTCGGCAAATTGTTTCGGAA
>JAFUIY010000021.1 GCA_017473925.1 Clostridia bacterium
ACTATCAGATAAATCTAAATATTGAGTTTATTGCAATAGAACGGTGTTCCACCGTTATTGCTCCATTACATTACGCAATCGGCGGGTTGAGGGCAACCCGCCCTACGAAGTTTGTTTTTATATTATATGAATATTCGATGAAAGAGCATTTCATTGTGTATTGTGCATTATGAATTATGCATTAAACATTTCGACAAATTACTGTTTATTTAGTAATCTGAGAATTTCCCTTTTACACTCCATACCGTCACGGTAGCCATTTTCATAAAGGGCATTGACTGTGTCAATATCCTTTGCGAGAGTGAATGCACCGGAAATATCTTCGGGAGAAAGCAGCAGTGCTCTGCCTTTCAGCTCATACTCCCTGATACAGCGTATCATATAGTTATAAACTGAGGGTCTGTCCTCTACAACCTCATTAATAGCAGGATATTCCTTGAGCATTGCAGGGCCCAGAAGATTTACACCGGGGAGCTTTTCTTTTCTCTCATCAGCAGGAGCTGACAAGACAACCACAATATTGTCGCATCCGTCATCAAGGGCTCTTCTGAAGGGAATGGGCTCTGTGAGTCCGCCGTCAAAGTATTCAATATCATCAATAACAATGGGTCTGCTTGCAACAGGTATGCAGCAGGAAGCACTGACAATATCAATTATTGAGTCCCTGTCACGCATATCAGTTCTGTCAAAATAAACCGTTGTGGCATCATGTGCTCTTGTTGCAGCCACAACAAAGGGCTTGTCAGATGAATAAAAAGCTTTGTAATTGAAGGGGTCTTCACCGTTTTCGGAATAGAAATCATCAGCGACCTTGTCATAATTCATATATGTTCCGTTGTGAACAAGACTTGAAAGGCTGAGATATTCATTACCCTCTGCGGCAAGACGGAACATTCTGATATTTCTGCCACGCTCTCCTGAAATATATGACAGAAGATTCATACTGCCTGCCGAAACACCGAGATAGTAGTCAAACTCAATGCCGTTATCCATAAAATAATCGTACAGACCTGCGGAATATGCACACTTCATGCCTCCGCCGACATCAATAAGACCTGTCATACCGGTTTTCTCCTTTCAGTATCAGACAAAATCCTTGCCTCTTAAGTACATCCATGCGGCAACATACTTGATTGCTGAACGCTTGACATCATGACAGCTTACATCAAAATAATGCTCGTCATTGACAAGAATAAGAGAGTCCTTTGCAGCAATCCAAACTCTGTTCATGGAAAGCACGGGCATTTCTATCTTTTCGCCGTCATCCTTGATGACAACAAATTTGTCTTTATAAAGCTGTAATGTTGCATGGTCTGCAACAGGGATTTTTGCATCCTCTTTGATTGTACGGATTTTCTGATCCTTATCCTCAAAAATCAGCTCACCGTCAGCAGCTGAGAGAACCTTCTTTTTCCATTCCCTTCTCTGCCATTTATCCCATGCAAGAACATTGTCATAAATTACGGGCTCACTGTCGTTGTGGAAGAAAGCATCCGTTCCGTACTCTACAGTGTATCCGCATGTATCACATTTAAGGAAATCACCCTTACTGTGAAGGTCACCTATTGTATTACACTTAGGGCATACATAGAGAATTCTTTCAAGATACTCTGCCATATTTTCGCCTGTATACTCACGGGGATTATTTTTCTGCTCTTCAAATGCATTTACATAAGTATCTTTTCTTATGATTTCATTGATTTCATCAATGCTCATCTCTGCAAGCTCTTCTGCAGAATACTCATTCACAACCTCACCGACAACGGGGCCGACCTTGTTTGTGTTTGCCCAACGGGGACTTCTGAGATAACCGCCTATAAATCTGTGTGTGATAAGAGCCTTGCCTGATTCCTTTACAAGCTTACCTGTGTTTGCTGAAATAAAGCCTGTTTCACCGTTAAGGCTTGTGCTTCCCTCAGCAAAAAGACCGACGGGAATATCCGCTTTAAGTGTATCGAGAATATCATTCCAGAGTACTTCGGGAGGATTGCTTCTTCTCTTGACGATAACACCGCCGAGGTACTTGATAACAAAACCTAAAAGACCGCCTCTTGTAACATGGTCACTTGCAACAAAACGGATATACTTGTTGAATTCAAGCATAAGAAAACCGGGGTCAAGGGCATCTGTATGGTTTGAAATAACAAGGAAAGTCTTGTTCTTCGGTCTGTAGGGCTTCATTTCTGCATGAAGTATGGGGAAAGCGAAGGGTCTTAGTACTTTCAGGACAGTCATAACCATAAAACGGTTACGGTTATAACCCTTTCTCATTTCTTTTCTGCTTCTGCTCATTTATTTTTTTCCTCCTCTGCTGCTTCCTCTTCAAGCACTCTGTAAGCGACCTTGCCTACAAGTGTTCTGGGAAGCTCCTTACGGAATACTATTTCTCTGGGTCTTTCAATGACATCGAGATACTTCTTACAGTACTCGATAATCTTTGCTTTTTCTTCTTCTGATTCCTCTATGCCGTCTTTAAGCACGATATATGCTCTGACCTTGTGTATTTTATATGCATCCTTGACACCGATTGCACAGCAGTAATCAATATCGGGATGCTTGTTGAGGACCTTCTCAATCTGTGCAGGATAAACATTGTATCCGCTTGAGATAATCATTCTCTTGATTCTCTGCTTGAAGTAAACGAAGCCTTCTTCATCCACACATCCGAGATCGCCCGTAAACAGCCATTTTGTACCGTCCTCATCATGACGGAGTGTTTTCTCGTTTTCTTCCTCATTCTTAAGATAGCCGAGCATGATTGTGGGACCTGAAATAATTATTTCACCGAGCTCACCTGTAGGAACCTCGTTGAATGTACCCGGCTCAACAATCTTAAAAATCATATCACGCAGAGGAAGACCGATACTTCCCTCTTTATATCTGTTCATGGGAGTAAGGCAGGTTGCATTTACGCTTTCCGTAAGTCCGTAGCCCTCACGTATCTGCACATCTGCATTGTGTGCCCTGAAAAAGTCATCACAGCGTTTTTTCAGCTCCACGGACATTGAGTCGCCGCCGCTGAAAACACCCTTGAGGAACGAAAGGTCTGCATTTTTTAATGCATCAACCCCCAGCAGTGCTTCATAAAGCGTAGGCACACCTGCTATGAAATGGGGCTTCTTTTTAAGAACAGTCTGAGCATATGTGTCCTTTGTGAACTGAGGAATAAGAATACACATCGCACCGTTTTCAAGCATTGTATGTATACCTATACCAAGACCGAAGCCATGGAAGATAGGCATGACAGACAGGAATTTACAGCCGTATGTGATGTTCATTCCGCTTGCTTCAACAAGCTGCATACCCAGAGCATTGAAGCCGAAATCCGAAAGACGGATTCCCTTTGGTGTTCCGCTTGTACCGCCGCTGTAAAGGATAATTGCAGTTTTTTCCTTATCGTAAGCCACGGGAGGCAGTGTTACACGCCTTGCATATTTTACAAAGTTGGTCCACTCCATACCGTGCCCCTTATCGGGATATTTCAGATATTTCTTACCTGCTTTTATGATATAACCCGCAGCAAGAACGGGGCTTAATTCATCCTGAATTCTTGCAACAAGAATTCGGGTATCTCTCTTGGCTTCTGCAACTGCATCACGGACTTTTTCATAGAAATTATCAAGGGTAAGAATCATCTTACTGTCTGTATAATCAAGGTAATATGTGATATTTTTCTGAGAAGAAAGAGGATGAACAACGCTTGCAATTGCACCGATTCTGTTAAGACCGTA
>JAFUIY010000022.1 GCA_017473925.1 Clostridia bacterium
GACGGATGTGATATATTTGCTTCGCAAATGTGATATAATTTGCCTTCGGCAAATTGTTTCGGAAGCCCTGCGGGCTTGGATTATATAATTGTGCATTATGCATTTTGCATTGTGCATTATCCCGACAAATTCTGATTTGTAAAATACAAAACAGAGGAAAGAAAAAACTTCCCTCTGCAGTTTTTATCAGAAGTTCCACCATGCACCGCAACCTGAGTCGCAGTTATAGAGCGTATGTCCCGTTTCAAGCTTAGCTGCAATCCGAAGTGCTGTTCTTGCGTCTGCTGCCGTTATTTTTCCGTCGTAATCAGTGTCGCTCATAAAGAAGAATTCCTTTGCTTCGTCTCTTTCTTCGGGGACTTTTTCAAGTCCTGCCGCATAACGGAGCACTCTTCGTGCATGTGCTGAGTCGGGAGTGTATGTTTCTTCAAAAATTGTTAAATTGACCGTAATGATTTCTGTTCGTTTGAATGCAATAAAGAAAAACTCGACATTTTCATTTTCGACAATATTTGTGAAGTCAGCTGTTCCGCCTCTGATTGCAACCACTGCACAGGGTGTTGTATTGCCGATGTAAAGGACTTCCATACCTTCGCTCAGGTTGTCTGCAAATTCTTTATTCTTTGCGGCATCGGGTTCACCGTCATAGTTGAATATAACGGTCATATAGAAAATGTGATTTCTGAATTCATCCTGTGATAAATCGGAACCGAAAGTCTTGTTGTTCCCCTTGGAGTCTGTTCTTAATTCTTTTTTCTGTGCAAACCACCAATCCTCAGGTAATTCACCTGTCCAGTAAGGATAGGCTGATTTATAGTAGTTGTATTGCTCTTCAAAATAGTAATCTGCAAAGTGACTGTAATACTCATTATGAATAAAACAGTTGTCAGCTTTACCGTCATATCCGCTTCCCGGGGTAAGACCGTCGATAATGATTCCGTAATCAGCATGTTCAATTATTCTTTCCTCTGCTGAAACAGGAATGAAAATGCAGATAAATAATAATACTGATAATGTAACCGATAATATTTTTTTCATGTTTACACATCCTTTCATATAATATAACACATCAGAACATGAAAACGGTTACAAAAAAATATAATTATTTTTGAATAAAACAACAGACGGAGTTTTAAGTCCGCCTGTTGTTTTCTCAAGGATTGTTTTATATGATAAAGATGAAAAGCAAAATAACAATATCTTGTATATTATATTTTCCGTAACTATTATAAAACACAAGATATTATTTGTCAATAGCAAAAAATAAAAAATTCTAAAATTATGCAGACTTACATAATATATACAATAAGAGGTGAAGCAGAAATGGTGCAGAATGAAAAGGGAAAAGAGAAAAAGACGGACAGCTATATGATTGTAATGATAACCCAGACTGTTGTTGCCTTTGTGCTTATAGTCATTATGCTGATTTCTGCAAGGTCAGGCGGAAATTTTGCCCGTATGATGACTGAGGGTTATGAAAAATATATGGCAGAGGAGCTCTCACGGGAGGATTTCTCCGAGGCATTTGCCCGTGTTGAGGAGTTTGCCGATGTTTTTGCCCGTACTGATGACAGCCTTTCCGAAGTAACGGAGACACAGAAAAATGAACCTGAATCACAGGAGGAAGCTTCTGTTTTTGCAGGCGGTAAGGACCTTGATTTTACATCCCTTGATGCTCTTGAGGGGATATGCTTTGATAATGTTGATGTTGGGTTTGAAATGAGTGAGCCTCTCGGAAATTATGAGATTTCTTCACCTTTCGGTTACCGTATAGGTCCCATAAGCGGTGAGCCGGGTATTCACACGGGTCTTGATATGGCTGCTCCTTACGGTGAAAAAATTCTTGCAGCAGCTGACGGTACTGTTGTTGATGCTTCATGGGATGACAGCTACGGCAATTATATAAAAATCCGTCATGACAATAACACCGTCACAATTTACGCCCATTGTTCATCTCTTGTTGCATCAGAGGGAGAAAAGGTCAGTGCAGGGGACACAATTGCAAAGGTCGGCTCAACAGGGGACTCGACGGGAAATCATCTTCACTTTGAAGTAAGAAAAGACAATATCAGAATCAATCCCTCATATCTGCTTTTCAGCGAATGAAAAGAAAAGTACCTGCAGTAAAAATCAGGGCAGGCTTTCCCTTTTTTGCTGTAACTGCCTTTTTTCTTTCGGGGGATATGTGGCTCAATTACCTTTACGCCTTGTTTTTTTCACTTCTTCATGAAACGGGACATCTTCTTGCAATGGTTTATTTCGGTTGCATTCCCGACAGCATTATTTTAGGTATGTCAGGAATAATAATCATTAAAAAAGAGCTTTCACTGTCGCCCTTTCAGGAATGTATAACAGCACTCAGCGGTCCCTTTGTAAATCTTGTTATGATGCTTATATTTTCATTCCGAGTGAATTCACTTCCGTTTATCCTGAATACGGGCTTGCTTCTCTTCAATCTGTTGCCGCTGAAAAATCTTGACGGCGGCAGATTTATTTATAATATGATACTTCATTTTTCAGATGCTTCACATGCAATCAGAGTGTTGTTTGCGGCAGAAGGCATAACACTGCTTTTACTTGTATTGCTTCTTGTTGTGTCATTGATAAAAGACTTTGCCAATACAACATTTGTATTTTTTGTAATAATGATTGTCTTTTCAACTCTTACAGATATGTTCAAGGGTTGACAAATGCTTGTTTTATAAAGTAAAATGATAAAAAACAATAAACAGGCAGATGAATAAAATGAGCAGATTTTTCAGAATAGATTACACAACCGGCAATGAGTACATCTTTTCATACAGAAGCGGTCTGATGGTCTATGAGGAGCGTTTTGAAAACGGGCTGCTTGTATCCTCGGGATACAACACTGCAGGTTATCCCCTTGATACTCTGCAGAATATCCCCACAAGGCTTGACAGCAATGACTGGCAGGAGCCTTCGGTTTTCGGTATTGAGCTTGACGGTCAGAGTGTTGATTTCAGATTGAAGTTTATTGATTTCACAGTCAATGAAAATGAATTGTCGGCAGAAGGTATTCTCACTCTTGAAAGCACAATAAAGCCCGTAAAAATCAGAATCCATACAATTATTGACGGCACTCAGATGTTCACAAGATATTTTGAAATAGAGAATCTCAGCGAAAATTGCGTCAATCTCAGCCGTCTTGCACTTGTCTCGGGCGGACTTGAGAATATGCAGAAGAACCGTTTTGTTTGCGGAAATGAAATTGAAGCTTTTTATTCTGCAGGATATTTTGAAGACACACGATGGGCGAGGGAAGGCATGTTCACATGGCATGATATCCGTCCCGATATGCTCACCATTGATACAAGATTCGGCAGGGACCGTTTCCGTCATCCTCTTGTATTTCTGAGAAATAATGTTACGGGAACTTACTTCTTTATCCAGACGGCGTACAGCGGCGGTTGCAGATTCAGTGTCGATTATAACGCAACACAGGAAATTGATGATACATACATTTCTCTCTCAGCAGAAATCACATCCTATAATCCTCTTATGGTTATAAATCCCCGTGAAACCGTTGTCACACCTGAGATACATATGGGCGCTGTCACAGGCAGCTTTGACGATGCTGTCAATGAAATGCATGAGCATACAAGAAAGTGGCTTCCTGAAACAAATCTTATGGTCGGCTTCGGCATGGGTGCTGAGCATGATATGTCCGTAAGCTGTACAAAGGAATATATGAAGCAGGCTGCAGAAATGGGAGCAGAGGTTTTCCTTGTTGATGCAGGCTGGTACTGTCCTCCTGATGAACAGATGAGGTGGGGTGAATACTGCGGTGATAATTATCCTCATCCCGACCGTTATCCTGAAGGTATAAAGGAAATTTCAGATTATTGTCATGAGCTCGGCATGAAATTCTGTCTGTGGACAGACATTGAGAATATCGGCTGCCGTTCTGCAATGAAGGATAAGCATCCTGATTGGTTTGCAAAGGATATCTACGGCAAAAGAGCAACTTCACTTATTGATATGACCAATCCTGAGGCTGCAACGTGGTGCGAATCAAAGCTTGCAAGGATGATTGAGGAATACGGCATGGACATGCTCCGTGTTGATAATAACGGCTCATACAGAAGTTATTACGGTATAGGTGAAAAAGGCGACTGCCTCTCACTGCGCCGATTCAATGCAATTTATAAGATGTACGACAACCTGAGAAAGAGATTTCCCGATGTCGTATTTGAAAACTGTGCAGGAGGCGGAGGCAGAACAGACCTCGGTCTTATGAAATATTTCAGTCATACATGGGTAAGTGACAATCAGCGCTCACCGTATTCGGTGATGATAACAAACGGTATGACAATTGCACTTCCGCCCGAAAAGGTTGACAGGCTTTTTGCAGGAATGGGATGTCATGACCAGGGAAGTGCAGACCTTCATCTTCGCAACACAATGCTCGGTCATATGAGCCTTAACACAATTGCTCCCGAGGGTAAGCAGGCAAATCCTGTTCTTATGGAGAAGGTGAAGCACAGTGTTGATATATATAAGAATTTCATAAGGGATTTTCTTCCCGGCTCAAAGGTGTATCATCACACTCCCGATGTTGTTGAATCCAATAAAAACGGTTATTCCTGCCTTGAGGTTTCGGCATGTGACAAAACAAAGGGTGTGATTGCAGCCGTTACCCTTTCATGTGCAAAGAGTGACAGATATACTGTTTTCCCGAAAGGCATCGATGCAGGAAAAAACTATGTCATTACTCTTGATAATTCAGGAGCTTCTTATGAAGAAAAAGGACATAAGATACTGAGACACGGAATAACATTTGAAATTCCGTCTTCGCTTTCATCAGAGCTTATACTCTATAGGGAAATATGAAAACAAGCAGTCTGAGTGCATCAGACTGCTTGTTTGTTATCTGTTGAGATGAATCAGAATTTGTCGGGATAATGCACAATGCAAAATGCATAATGCACAATTATAAAATCCAAGCCCGCAGGGCTTCCGAAACAATTTGCCGAAGGCAAATTATATCACATTTGCGAAGCAAATATATCACATCCGTCACAGACGGATATATCACATTTTCCGTAGGAAAATATATCACTGCAGTAATTTATCGCCCGGCGATAAATTACTGTTTTGCTCCTTCGTCAAACTTTTCAAGAACCTTCACACTTACTGCATAGCAGTCTGCAAGACCTTCTGCATTCATGTTGTCGTATGTATCTCTTCTTGTATGATAGTAATCTTCAAGAGCGTGGTTAAGACCTGTGATGCCTGCTGAACGGAAGCCTGCCTGAGTGAATGCAGCGTTATCAGTTGCACCGCCGAGAGGAGGAACCATACCTTTGAGACACTTGATACCGAGCTCATCTGCACATTCCATGAAAAGGTCTGTAACTTCTTTGTCTGACTTTACTGTTGCGTTGAGGTCACGGTAGTTAGCCATAAGATATTTGGGGTCATGTATTGTGTCGTATGAGTAGAAGAATGTGGGAACGTCACGGAATTCATCCTTGTGAGCTTCACACCATGCCTTTGAGCCTCTGAGCCCTGCTTCTTCCGAGCCTGTGATAACAACGCCGACCTCTGTGTTTTCAAACTCAATTCCTTCATCCTGAAGAGCCTTGAGAATTGCAATACCCATGTAACAGCCTGAAAGGTTGTCGTTTGCACCGTCAACAACTCTCTTCTTGTCCCACATCTTATAGAGACCGAGCATAAAGGGAACAAAAACAAGACCGACGAGAGATGCAATGAAAAGGGGCTCTTTTATGTCGAAAGGTACATATCCGAAGCCGTATTTTATAAGCTTGATAACTGAAAGAATAAGATAATAAACAGCACCGAGTACACAGATAACTGAGTGCATTTCAAATGCAACACCGCCGAAACGGTAGTTTACGGGCCATTCCCAGCAAGCATCGGGATGACCGTTGAAGAGAATTCTTCTCTTGACTTCACCCTTACAGCTCTTGATTGCAGTAACATTTGTACCTGTCATTTCAGGGAAAAATCTGTCAACTACCTTCTTGTACATGCCGAACTGAAGGAACATGATTGTAAAGCCTGCAATTACAAGCAGTACGGATGCGAGAGGGAAGAAGAAAAACATGGGAATTGCAAGAAGTGCAAATGTGATTGTGAAATAGATCCAGCCGAAGAATGAGCCGGGATTTTCCTTGAAGGATTCGATCTGTATTCTGTCACAACCCAGGTTTTTGAGTGTTTCAGCCATGTATTCGCAAGACTGTCTTTCACCCTTGGAGCCGGGACCTCTTTTTTCAAAATTCTTGATGATGTAAGTGATTTCATCAATCATGTACTGAGCAGCATTGTCTTTTTTGTCAATAAGTTTCTGAAGATTCATTTCTACAATACCTCCTGAAAAATTTAACACTATTTTAACATGTCGGAAATATTTAATTTGTAAAGAGCAGGTCAATAAACAATGAATTTTCTGTTAAATAACAGACAAAAACTGTAATATGATAACTAATATTAAAAAAAGATATTATTTACTTGAATAATCAATGTATTTGTGTTAATATATCAATATCTATGTTGAAAATAAGAAAGGACAGATTATTTTGAAGGCGACTAAAAACGGTAAAAAGTCAAACATCATTTCACGCAATAAATTCTGCTTCATGTCTGCAGGTATTGCCGGTGTGATTATGCTGTTTGCATATCTCGTATGGGAATTTTTCCCCTTTGGTGAAAATATAATTCTCCGAATGGACCTCTATCATCAGTATGCTCCTCTTTATGCAGAGCTTTATGAAAGAGTCTTCGGCGGGGATTCACTGATTTATTCATTCACATCAGGTCTCGGAAGCAGCTTCCTTGGCAACTATTTCAATTACCTTTCAAGCCCGACACTGCTTTTTGTGCTTCTTTTCGGACATATCAATGTACCTGAAGCTATTGCTGCAATCGTGCTTTTTAAGGCTGCTGCATCGTCATATACATTCACATATTTCCTGGGAAAAATCACAAACAAGTGCGATATTTCCACTTCTGCATTCGGTCTTCTTTATGCATTTTCAGGCTATTTCATAGCTTATTACTGGAATATAATGTGGCTTGATGCTGTTGTTGTATTTCCTCTTGTTATGCTCGGTATATGGTATATCATCGAAAAAGGTAAGCCTCAGCTTTATATATGTTCACTTGCCTTTGTAATGATGACAAACTACTACATGGCATATATGACATGTATTCTTTCCGTTGTGTTCTTCCTTTATTTCTATTTTTATCATTATTCACTTGGCGACAAGATGCATAATGACATTATAATAAAGTCGAAGTATAAGAAGACAGCAGGTGTGACTATCTTCAATTCAAGATTCCTTGTAAGAGGCTTCACGTTTGCAGGCTCATCTGTTCTTGCTGCAATGATAGCTGCATTTGCACTTCTTCCCGTATTCTTCATTCTGCAGACATCATCTGCAACAAATTCCAACTTCCCGAGTTCTTTCTCAACATATTTCAACATTTTTGATTTCTTTGCAAATCACATGGCAGGCGTTGAGCCTACAATCAGAAGCAGCGGTGATGCTGTTTATCCCAATATTTATTGCGGAATTATTACTCTTATTCTTGTACCTCTTTTCATGTTCTCAAAGAAGTTCACACTCAAGGAGAAGATCGCAACTACAGCTGTGATCGGCTTCTTCTTCCTGAGCTTCAATATCAACATCCTCAACTACATCTGGCACGGCTTCCATTTCCCCAATGACCTGCCTTACAGATTCTCCTTTGCATATTCATTCTTCATGATTTTTATTGCATACAGGGTAATTACAAAAATCGGCAGAATCGGCGGCAAGGAAATCCTTATGTCAGCCTGCGGTGTTGCCGCATTCAGTGTTATTGTTGAGAAAATCGGCTCAGCAAATGTTGACCAGACTGTTGTATGGACAACTGTTTCATTTGCAATTGTTTATGCCGTTATTCTTGCATTCCTCAAGAATCCGAAGTATGCAAAGGCTTCAATTTCAATTCTTCTTCTGACAGCTGTCTGTGCTGAAATCCTTATTGCTGATACTCCCAACTATAAGGTCACACAGACAAAGGAATCATACACAAAGTCTTATGAGGATACTGCAGCCGTAATTGACAAGATTGAAGAGCTTGAGGGTGAAGACGGCTTCTACAGAATGGAGCTTGCAACACTTCTTACAAGAATGGATAACAGCTGGTTCTATTATCCCGGTGTTTCAACCTTCACATCAATGGCGTATGAAAAGGTTGCAAATCTTCAGTACTGTCTCGGTCTTTACGGCAACGAAATCAACTCCTACACATATAATTGTCAGACAGGTCTTTATAACTCAATGATGTCTCTCAAATATATTGTTGACAATCATTCCTATGTTCCCACAGACAACTATAAGCCTGTCATGGACGGTAACTTCCTTTACACAAAGGTCGATACCCACAATGACATGACAATATACAAGAATAATTACTGGCTTCCCGTTGCATTCTCAGTCAACGAAGGCACAGATGTCAACTGGGTTCATAACAACGGTGATGAATACAGAAACGACATCAACCCCTTTGCTTCACAGAATGATTTCTACTTCAATGCATCAGGTGTTGCTGATATCCTTGAACCTCTCAAGGGTGTTGTTTCGGATACAAGAAACGTTGAAGAAGTTGATGCAGTTTCCGTTGAGGACGGTTCATTCAATGTTTACAAAACCAACACAAGTGAAAAGTCAAATGAAATCACATTCAAGTACGAAGTAGCAGAAACTCAGAATATCTATGTATATATTGATGCTGCAGACATTGACTCTGCACTCATTTCTGCAGGCGGATTCACTTATAATCAGTCTATTGATAACGATCCTTACATTCTTGATGTAGGTACTGTCAAGGCAGGAACAGACCTTTACATTTCATACAGCATCAAGGATGACAAAATCAGCAGCAGCGTAAACCAGTATGTTTACGGTATGAATAAGGATAAGTTCATTGATGCATACAACAAAATCAATGCAGGCGGTGTTCTTGATGTAACAAAGAATACAGAAAGTCACATTGAAGGTACAATAAAGCTTGCAGAAGGCAAGATGGTCTATACTTCAATTCCTTATGATGAGGGATGGGCAGTATATGTTGACGGTGTTAAGCTTGATGATTCTGCAATAGTCAGAGTCGGTGATGCACTTATGGGTGTATATATGGACTCAGGCGAACACACTGTAGAGTTTAAATACAGCCCCAGAGGCTTTGCTCTCGGTCTCGGTGTAAGTGCCGTCGGTATACTTCTTTTCGTTCTTATGCTTATCCTTAAGAAGAAGGAAAAGTTCTTCTTCTCACCCTCTTTCCGTGCTGATGTTGTTGAGCTCGGCAAGTGGAGAGATTCAGAGGCTGAAGCTGAAAAGGCTGCAGCTCTTGAAGCTGAAGCACAGGCTGATGAAGTAATTGAGTATAATGACGCACAGACTTCTGCTGTTACAGATGCCGAGTCCTCATGGGAGGAAGCTCTTGCTGCAGCAGAAAGCCTTGTTAAAACTGCAGAAAGTGAAGAGCAGACAGAAGCAGAAGCTGTAACTCCTGAAGCGGAAGAAGCACCTGCTGACGGAAAAAATGATGTGATTGAGCTTGATAACGACATCTGTTCTGATGATGATTTTGACGATGCTCAGGATTCTTCTGATGATGAGGATTTATTTGACCCTGCAATTTTCGCTGACATCATGAATGAAGCAGATGAAACTGAGCTTACAGAGTATACAGACGAAGAGCTTGATGAAATACTCAATGAGTTCGAAAAGGCAACAGATGAGATTGAGGAGCATTCTCATGCAAAGGTTTCTGCAGATGACAGAAAAGCAGCAGGTAAAAAGAAGGTCAATATCATTGTATTTGCTGTAATCATTGTTCTTGCGGCTGCTATTGCAGCAGGTATTATGATTTATGCCGCAAAGAACCGTCAGGAACTCCCTGTCATTGAAAGCGAAACAACAACTGATGAAGCAGATGAAACCGTTGCAGATATTGTTGAAGATACATCTGTTACCGAGCTTACAACAGTTTCAACTACAAGAGTACCTGAAACAACAACAGAAAAGGCTTCAGAAACAACGACCAAGAAGCCTGAAACAACAACAAAAAAACCCGCTGAAACAACTACAAGAAAGCCTGCAGAAACCACAACAAAGGCTCCTGTGACAGAGTATACGGGCAAATATGTTGAATATACACTCAAGTACGGTGACACATATTTCTCAATTCTCCGTGACCACGGAATTACTCCTACAGTAGAAAAAGTTGAGTTCTTCTGTTCAATCAACGGCGTAACACTCAATACAGTTCTTATGCCCGGTGTTGTTCTTAAGGTTCCCCTTGATTTCTGATTAATTTTTAAGGACAGTGATTAACATTATCGCTGTCCTTGTTTTTAAAGGTGATTAAATGTCCGTATGCTATATCGTTTCTGCAGGAGACTGCAGCAGAATTGACATCGACAAAAATGAAACTGACCTGATAATCGCTGCCGATAAAGGTCTTGAATACTGCCGACGTGACGGAATAGTTCCTGATGTTGTAATAGGTGATTTTGATTCTCTCGGTTATCTCCCTGACAGTGATAATGTCATAACTCTTCCTGTTGAAAAGGATGATACAGATACATCCTTTGCAGTAAAATATGCTATGGATAAAGGCTATGAGAAATTTGTGATTTTCGGCGGTACGGGAGGCAAAAGAGCAGACCACACCTTTGCAAATATCGCTTTGCTCAGCTTCATTTCCAGAAACGGCGGTGTCGGCTTCCTTGTTGCCGATGATTATACAATTACTGCAATAACCGACAGTACAATAAAATTTTCATCTGCACTTAAGGGTGATATCTCCGTCTTTTCATTTGATACAGTTTCTCATGGTGTAACAGAAACAGGGCTTTATTACAATTATAATAATGCCGATGTAAAAAACTGTATTGTGACAGGCGTAAGCAATTCCTTTACAGGGCAGGAGAGTACGGTCAGTGTAAAAGACGGCACTCTGATAATTTATTTTTCGGGAAATTTTTCCGATTGTACTATTGACAAATGAAATCAGAGTGGTATAATACACTTGAAAAATGAATACACACCATATAGGGGTGCTGTAAAAAGCTGAGATGCACGGTGAGTGCGAACCCTTTAACCTGATACGGATAATGCCGGCGTAGGGAATATACAGACTGATTGATTTGTTTTCAATCCACGCACTGCATTGGTTGATGTGGTGCGTTTTTATTTTTTAATAAAATTTACGGAGGTAAAAAACTATGCAGGCAAGCGTAGCAATCCAGGTTCTTCCCGGAACAACAGATGACAATGAGGTAATAAGAATTGTAGATGAGGTAATCGCCTACATTAAAAGCACGGGACTAAATTATTATGTAGGTCCTTTTGAAACAACTATCGAGGGTGATAGTTATGATCAGCTTATGGACATCGTAAAGGAATGTCAGTATGTAGCAATCAATGCAGGCTGTGAATCTGTATCAGCTTACATAAAGGTTTGTTATAAGCCTGAAGGCGGTGTACTTACAATTGACAAAAAAGTTACAAAGCATCACTGAGAAAATATCTCCCGCACTTGCACTTGTTGCTATTGCGGCTGTGTGGGCGGCTATAAGCGGCTTTGAATTGGTTCCGTCATATATGTTGCCTTCTCCGGTGTCTGTTGCCCGTGCTTTTGTTGAGGATTTTCCTCTTCTTATGGAGCATGCCGCAACAACACTCACTGAAGCCGGAATCGGTCTCGCAATCGGAATAATACTTGCATTTATCACGGCATCACTTATGGACAGATTTAAATTATTGTATAATGCTGTCTATCCGCTGATGATAATAACGCAGACTATTCCGACGGTTGCAATTGCACCTATCCTCATTATGTGGATGGGCTTTGATATGGCACCCAAAATTGCCCTTATAGTGTTAACAACATTCTTCCCTATAACCGTGGGCCTGCTTGATGGTTATGCAAGTGTTGATGCAGATGCAGTGTCCCTGCTCAGAAGTATGGGGGCAGGGAGATTAAGAATATTTTTTACGGTTAAAATTCCTTCTGCACTCAGTCATTTTTTTGCCGGACTTAAAATTTCCGCATCCTATGCGATTGTCGGCGGAGTAATTGCCGAATGGCTCGGTGGCTTTGAAGGCCTGGGCGTCTATATGACAAGGGTCAGAAAAGCTTATCAGTTTGACAAAATGTTCGCAGTAATACTTTTAATTATCATAATCAGTTTGCTTCTTATGCTTGCAGTCTCTCTTATCAGAAAAGCTGTAATGCCATGGGAGCGTAAAGGAGTTTTGAAAAAATGAAAAAATTCATAGCAATATTACTTTCAGTTATGTTCCTGCTCAGTTTTGCAGGCTGTACAGAAACAAACAAGAATAATGAAGAAGCATCCACAGGAGATGCGGATGTATCTGCAGACTTTACAAAAATTACATTTGCTCTTGATTGGACACCGAACACAAATCACACAGGTCTGTATGTTGCAAAGGAAAAAGGTTATTTCACCGAAGCAGGACTTGATGTTGATATCGTGTATGTTGCTGACAGCAGCTCAACAACACTCTGTGCAACAGGAAAGGCTCAGTTTGCCGTTGAGGCTCAGGACACAATGGCGGCTGCCTTCACAAGCGACAGTCCTCTCGGAATAACAGCTGTTGCCGCGATATTGCAGCACAATTCATCCGGTATTATCTCAAGAAAAGGTGAGGGGCTTGACACTCCCAAGGGTCTTGCCGGAAAAACATACTCAACATGGGATTCACCCATTGAACTTGCTATGCTTAAGGCTGTAGTTGAAGCTGATGGAGGTAACTTTGACGATGTGACTCTTATTCCGAACACAATTACGGATGAGCCCGGTGCCCTCGCCGCAAAGCAGACAGATGCAATATGGGTTTTCTACGGTTGGGGCGGTATTAATGCAGATATTCAGAGCTTTGAATATGATTACTTTTTCTTTAAGGATATTGATCCGGTCTTCGATTACTACACTCCCGTTATTATCGGAAATAATGACTATATGACCGAAAATCCCGAGATAACAAAATCATTCCTTGCTGCTGTAAAAAAAGGCTATGAATATGCCGCTGAGCATCCTGACGAATCTGCACAGATTCTTATTGATTCCGATAACACAGGCTCACTCAAGGGCTCAGAACAGCTTGTAAAGGAGAGTCAGACATGGATTTCAACTCAGTATATTGCCGATGCTGAAAGCTGGGGCGTAATTGATGCAGCTCGTTGGAATGCATTTTATAACTGGCTTAACGATAATAACCTTGTAGCAAAGAAAATTCCGGAGGGAACAGGTTTTTCAAATGAATATCTCAGCTGATAGTGTGCTGATAGCTGAAAATATCAGTAAATCATTTGACGGAAACAGAATAATTGATAATGTCAGTATTTATCTGAAAAAGGGTGAAATTGTGTCGCTGCTCGGACAGAGCGGTGTGGGTAAATCAACACTTTTTAATGTTCTGTCAGGGCTTTATATGCCTGACAGCGGTAAAGTGCTGTCAAACGGTGATGATATAACGGGTAAACCCGGGAAGATCAGTTATATGCTGCAGAAAGACCTGCTTCTTCCATATAAAAATGTTCTTGACAATACTGCTCTGCCTCTTATCATAAAGGGAGAGAAAAAGAAGGTCGCCCGTGAAAAGGCTTCTGCACTGTTTGACAAATTCGGACTTGGCGGCTGTGAAAAAAAATATCCTTCACAGCTTTCGGGCGGCATGAGACAGCGTGCAGCTCTTCTGAGAACATATTTGTCATCACAGGGGATAGCACTTCTTGATGAACCTTTTTCAGCTCTGGATACCCTGACAAAATCAGCTATGCATAAGTGGTATCTGGACGTAATGTCAGAAATCGAGCTTGCAACAGTTTTTATTACACATGATATTGATGAAGCTATACTTTTATCCGACAGAATATATATTATGACCGGTAAACCGGGTCAAATAACTACGGAAATTGAGATAAAAGAAAAAAAACCGAGAAAAGAAAATTTCAATCTGACAGAAGAGTTTCTTAATTACAAAAGAATGATTGTAGAAAAACTTTTATAAATAAAAATAATTAAAAAATTTTAAAAAAATGCTTGACAAATGAAAGTTATTAGTATATAATAACTTTCGTCTTAGAGGTATAGTGTAACGGTAACACTCCGGACTCTGACTCCGTCATTTAAGGTTCGAATCCTTATACCTCTGCCAGAAAAAAGTCACACTGTTGTGTGACTTTTATTTTTTTTTCTGTTGCACAAGTATTTCTTCCACAACAGTAAATGTATAATTGTCTTTTGCAATTTTATGGGGTGATTTTATGTATGAGCTTATTCAGGTTGCTGAAAATACATTTTATATTGAAAGTCCTGCAAAAATAGGCCTTGTAAGGCTGAATGATACCGATGTCTGCCTTATTGACAGTGGCAGCGATAAGGATGCAGGCAGGAAAGTCCGTCAGATTCTCGATAGAAACGGCTGGAATCTGAAAGCGATATACAACACTCATTCAAATGCTGACCATATCGGCGGTAACAGGTATCTGCAGTCACAGACGGGATGCAGAATTTTTGCAAAGGGTATTGAGTGTGATTTTACAAATCATCCTGTTCTTGAGCCTTCTTTTCTCTACGGAGGTTATCCCGTAAAGGAGCTTGAGCATAAGTTTTTACTCGCTCAGGAAAGTTGCTGTGAAATGCTGACAGAAGATGCTCTTCCCGATGGCTTTGAAATGATTGATCTGAAAGGTCATTTCTTCGACATGACAGGCTTCAGAACAGCTGATGAGGTTGTATTTCTTGCAGATTGTCTTTCATCAGAAGATACACTCGATAAATACAAAATCGGCTTTATCTACGATGTTGAAGCTTATCTTGCCACTCTTGAAACGGTTAAAGCTCTTGAAGCAAAGCTGTTTATTCCGTCACATGCTAAGGCTACGGATGACATAACAGAGCTTTGTGACTATAACATAAAGGCTGTAAATGAAATTGCAGATAAAATATGTGACACCTGCCGTGAGCCTCTGTGCTTTGAACAGCTTCTGAAAAAGCTGTCTGATGATTATTCTCTGACAATGAACTTCCAGCAGTATGTTCTTGTGGGAAGCACTGTCCGTTCATATCTGTCATATCTTAAAAATACAGGCAGACTCAGTGCCGTCTTCAGCGACAATATGCTGTTGTGGAAAAGAACATGATAAACAATAAATTTTCATTGTTTATATAATTGATATTACTGTTAATCCATGTTATAATTTTTATAATACTGATATTCTGCATATGCTTTCATAAATACTCAAAATCTTTATACGGGGAGAAATTATATGAGAAAATTAAGATTCGGAATTGTCGGAACGGGAGGCATTGCCCATCGTTTTGCCGAGGCTGTAAAAAATGTTCCCGGTGCCGAGCTTACTGCCGTTGCATCAAGAAAACAGGAAACTGCAGATAAATTCGGCGATGAGTTCTCTGTCCCCTACCGTTTCGGAAGCTATGAGGAAATGGCATCGTCAGACAAAATTGACTGTGCCTATATCGCTGTTCCCCATTCACTTCACAAGGACTGCTCCGTTCTCATGCTCAACGGCAGAAAGCATGTCATCTGTGAAAAACCGATGGCTGTAAACTCTGCAGAAGCCGAGGAAATGTTCGCAGCTGCAAAGAAAAACGGCTGTTTTCTTATGGAAGCCATGTGGGGAAGTCTCGTTCCCGGCACAATAAAGCTGATTGAGCTTATCGAAAACGGAATTATCGGCGAGGTAAGAGGTGTTGAAGGAAAATTCTGCTACGCCTTTGATGAAGATGAAATGGACCATCATGCTCTGAAGCCTGAAAACGGCGGAGGCTCACTTCTTGATGTGGGTGTGTATGCACTGCATTTTTCAAAATGGTATCTCGGAGAAGAAGCAGAGGAAATCCTTGCTCAGTCTGACCATTATAACGGAACCGATGCCCATACGAATATCCTGATAAAATATAAAAACGGTGCAATGGCATCCTTGTCAAGTGCAACTCTGCTGAGAAAGCCGAACGAGGGATACATTTACGGCACAAAAGGATACATACATGCAAACAGATTTTATGCTCCTCAGGAAATTGAAATTAATCCTTCAGACGGAGCCAAGGAAACGATAAAAACACCTTACGCAGGCAACGGCTTTGAAGAGCAGATTGCCCACATGTGTGAGTGTATCAATGCAGGGCTTACATCAAGCCCCGTAAATACTCCCGAAAACACACTGTTTATTATGAAACAGATGGACTATATCAGGAAGCTTACGGGTGTGATATATCCTCAGGACAAGGTCTGACCCACAGCATAGCTCTTTCAGTAACAACAGCAAATTATAAATGGCCGGATTTGTGTCTGATTGACACTAAATCCGATAACAGGAGGATTTACAATGAACGGCATTACAATTATGATTATTGCAATCGCAGTCCTGCTTCTGGCTTATATTCTGTACGGAAGATGGATTGCAAAAAAATGGGGCGTTGACCCTCAGAAAAAAACTCCCGCTTATGAACAGCGTGACGGTGTGGACTATGAGCCTGCCGCTAAAAGCGTTGTTTTCGGTCATCAGTTTGCTTCAATTGCAGGTGCAGGCCCCATAAACGGACCTATTCAGGCGGCAATATTCGGCTGGGTTCCCGTTCTGCTCTGGATATTAATCGGAGGTGTATTCTTCGGTGCTGTTCAGGATTTTGCATCAATGTATGCCTCCGTCAGGAACAATGGCAGAAGCATCGGATACATAATTGAGAAATATATAGGAAAAACAGGAAAAAAGATGTTTCTTCTTTTCTGCTGGCTGTTCTGTATTCTTGTTGTTGCTGCTTTTGCCGATATTGTGGCGGGAACATTCATGGGCTTCACAATAGCTGACGGTGTCAGAAGTGCCCCCATAACAGCTAACGGTGCAGTTGCAACAACATCCCTTATGTTTATTGTATTTGCCGTTATCTTAGGACTTATGCTCAGATATACAAAGCTTCCCACGGCAGCAAACACTGCGATTGCCGTTGCAATGCTTGTGGCATCAATATTTATCGGACTAAAATTTCCGATTTTCCTTTCCCTTGATATATGGCACATTTTTGTGTTTATTTATATTTTCATCGCATCGGTTGTGCCTGTATGGATTCTCTTACAGCCGAGAGATTATCTTAACAGTTATCTGCTTGTTGCAATGATTATAGCTGCAGTTGTAGGTGTGTTTGTTGCAAATCCTCAGATAAATCTGCCTGCATTTGTCGGCTTCAATGTTGACGGCAGTTATCTTTTCCCCATTCTTTTTGTCACAATTGCCTGCGGTGCAGTTTCAGGCTTTCATTCCCTTGTTTCTTCAGGTACAGCATCAAAGCAGATTAAAAACGAAAAAGACATGCTTCCGGTTTCATTCGGCTCAATGCTTCTTGAAAGCATGCTTGCTGTCATTGCCCTTATTGCCGTTGCATCATTTGCAACAGGTGAAGCAGCAGCACAGGGATGGGATACTCCTGCTCAGGTTTTTGCAGGTGCTGTTTCAGGCTTCCTGACAACACTGGGACTTCCGTCTGATATTGTATACACACTCATTACACTCTCCATTTCAGCCTTTGCGCTCACATCTCTTGACTCCGTTGCACGTGTCGGCAGGCTTTCCTTCCAGGAGCTTTTCCTTGATGATTCCATAACAGATGAAAACATGGGCAAGGTCAGAAAGGTGCTGACAAACAAGTATTTTGCTACCGTTATCACCCTTGTGCTTGCATACGGTCTTACCCTTGTAGGCTACAAAAATATTTGGGCACTCTTCGGTGCATCAAATCAGCTGCTGTCTGTATTTGCATTTCTTGCATGTGCAGTCTTCCTCAAGAGAAGCAAAAAGGTCCGTTGGTTTATGTATATCCCCCTCGGTGCAATGCTCGCAGTAACATTCACAGCTCTCGGCATGACCGTTTTCAACAAGGCTTCGGCACTGATAACAGCAACATCTGCAGATATTTTCGGGGATGTGCTTCAGCTCGTTTTTGCAACGCTGATTATAATTCTCGGCATCTGTGTCGTAATTGAAGGCTTCAGAAAACTTTTCACAAAAAAAGAAACCATCTGATAACAGAAATCTCCGGATTGCTCCGGAGATTTTTTATTTTATGCCGTATCTGTTACAGTAATCAACAACAATATTTCTGAAATGGTCATGTCTGAAGCTGTTTCTGACATCGCTTATGTCAACATATTGCCCTGCAATAAGGTTCTGTATTATTGCCTCTGCAAGAAAAGCTTCAAACACATAATCATCAGAAAATGCTGCCTCGATATCCGTATTCATTTCATTGTTTATCCCGTCGATTGCAGCACGGTAAATAATATTTTCCCTGCCGAGATACTCACCTGTATTTTTAAGGCATTCGAGTCCCTTTCTCATATCGGAAACGACGAATCTGCCTTTGTAACCGACAGTTTTTTCGTTTCCGAGCAGAATAAAATCAACCGTTGTTTCAAGTATTTTTGCAAGGTCCGGCAAAAGTGCCGTATCAGGCAGTGTTTCGCCCCTTTCCCATTTACTCACAGCCTGAAAGGATACACCGATTCTCTCTCCGAGCTCACTTTGTGTAATACCCTTTGTTTTTCTCAGAAGTGCTATGTTTTCTCCGACTTTCCGTATATTCACGGTCATTCCCCCTTATATCAGCTATTATATCAGTAACCGGCATAAAATGAAATAACCCTGTAATTGAGTTTTTCTGTCCTTTTTTCAACTGTATTGTTGTATATTATTTTTTTCAATAATATTGTGTAATAAGAAATAATCTGCTATAATTATACCAGAAATATGCACAGGAGGGATTATATGAACAGATTTATTGACCACATTGAAAACACATTTAAAGGTGCGGACAATTCCCATGATGCTTATCTTTACAAGAGAGAAGTGCTTGACAGCATGACGGAAAGGGCAAAGGAGGTTGCACGTTCAGGTCTCAGTGATGAAAAAGTAATCGCTGACCTTATAAAGGATGAATTCAGCGACCTTGATGCAGGCTTTACGGGTTACAAAAAGAAAAAACTCAGAAGCAAGCTCCTTAAATACGCTTTACCCATAGGTATTATTGCCTTTGTCATCCTGACTCTTGCCGCATACTTCATCACAAGCGGTGTAACGGGTGCATGGGGCAAAACATGGCTTATCATTGTAGGCGGCGTGTTTGCTCTCATCATTTTCTGCTTTATACTGTTAATTGCAAAGCTTTGCAGTATGCGAAGAGTTTTTCATCCGATTGCAAGAGTGCTGTTGGTTATCTGCACCATTCTGATTTCGGTTTTTGCTTTCCTTTTCCTGCACATTATGGTACCGACGGAGCTTTTTGTATGGCCTACACTCCTCGGCGGTGTTATTCTTGCCCTTGCAGGTGACCTGATTTTTGCTTTCGGAACGAAGCAGAAGCTCAGGACAATTTCATTCTTCTTTTATATGCCCGCAATCACAGCATTGCTTTATGTCATGCTTGCAGCCAACGGTGCTGTCACATGGAACGGCGGATGGCCTATTGTTCTTGTCGGTCTTGCCGTTGACTTTGCTTATATCATTTACATAATAATGAGCAACATGAAATACTTTACATACAAGCAGGAGGTGGAGGAATGATGAACCGCAGACTTGATGCCGAGCTCTGGGATAAGATGCATTATCTGTTCCGTGATTTCAATGACCGTATGGTGCATGTGGAGCTGAATTATGATTTTATTCCCGACATCGAAGCTCTCAGGACAGTGCTTATCTGTGCCTTTGAAAAGGTGCCTGTGCTTCATTCAAGGTTTGTCGACAAAAAGCTGTGGACACACTGGGAGGTCATGCCCTATAACATTGATGATGTCTTCACGGTTTCACATCCTGACAATGTTGAGGATGCTGTCGAGGAATTCCTCACACAGTACATAGCACCCACCGAAGATATACAGATGAAGGTTGCCCTTTTCATAAAAGACGGAAAAAGCACTCTGTGCATGGTGGAAAACCACATGTGTATGGACGGCGGTGACCTTAAGCTTTTCCTGCAGGAATTGTGTGAAAACTACAGCAGATATGTCTCAGAGGGCATAAGCCCCGTAAGCTTCAGAACAGGCTCCCGTTCATATGCCGATGTCTATTCGGGCTTTTCAAAAACGGAAGCAGGTGTTGCACGCCGTCTTTTCAAGAACATCAATGAAAGGGATAACCACAGATTCCCCCTGACTGAAGACAATATCCGTGACAGATCATTTATAGCAAGAAAGAAATTCAGTGAGGAAACTCTTGATAAGCTCAAGGTAAAGGGCAAGGAGCTCGGAGCCACAATCAATGAGCTTCTTCTTGCAAGTTATTTTTACAGTGTATATGAGCTTGCAGGCTATCCTGAAAGTGACAAGGTAATGATTTCAAACGCCATTGACCTGCGCCGTCATATGGACAGCGTCAATGACAAGGGCTTCACAAATCACACATCATGGATGCAGTGTGCAATCCCCGAAAGAGGCAAGGATATTTTTGAAACTGTGAAATATGTTGTCGAAAGCTCAAACAGATTCAAAAAAGACAGATTCATGGGGCTTTACGGTCTTCCTCTTCTCAATTTCGGCTACAGCTTCATGCCTCACGCCGTATCTGAAGAAATCATAAAAATAGGTTATTCCAACCCTCTTATGGCAATGAGCAACATAGGTATTCTGAACGGTCAGCATTATGCATTATGCGGAAAAGAGCCTGCAGATGCATTCATGTCAGGTGCCGTCAAATACAAACCCTTCGTACTTCTGACCGCTACAACATATAAAAAGGTTATCACCCTTTCAATGTGTGTAAGAGGCAACGATGAGGACAAGGAAATCGTAAAACGCTTCTTTGAGCTTATGGAAAAGAATATCAATACAATTACAGGTTAAGTTATGCAAAGAACCGGATTGCATTTTTCCTGCAATCCGGTTCCTGTTTATGGAGTATACAATGAGCAGATTTCTTGAAGATTTTGCAGGATATGATTCTGATATCGTTTCTGCAATCAGAATCGGAGGATGTAGCTATGGAAAATGAAAAGAAAGGCATCGGCACAAAGGTTAAAGGGCTGATATCAGCTGCAAAGCAGTACTGGAATGAACCTGCAAAAGGCAATTATATTCCGTATAAAGAGGTTGCAAGTCTCAGCGGTGCAGGCTTCGGTGTTTACTGGACAGTCCTTCTTGCATCGGAAATTTCTCTTTCCGCATCAAATTTCCTTGTCGGTGCAAGTATAGGTCTTAAGCCCGTGGATCTGCAGATTATGCTTATTGTTGCAAATCTTGTGGGTATTCCCATAGGTATTTTCAGAAGCTGGTATTATGACAATCATCACCTTGACGGCGGAAAGTTTCTTCCGTTTATAAAGAAAACAGGTCTGCCGATAGTTCTCATTTCGGCTGTGTTTGTATGGTTACCATATGAAAATATGCAGTACATAACAAAAGCCGTCGTTGTATGGTTTATGTATATGCTTCTGAGTATGTTCCTTTGTTTTTATAATGAGAGCTATACTTATTTTCAGCAGATAATCACACCAAATGCTCAGGAAAGAGCAAATGTAATGAGTATTTCTCAGGTTATCTATTCACTCGCTCCCACAATAACAAACCTTGTGGTTCCATGGATTGCAGGCAAAACATGGGGTCTTAACAATATCTGGACTTACCGTGTGATTCATCCCGTATTTTCGGTAGTGGGTCTTATTATCGGCACAATCTTTTTCAGAAAAGTAAAGGAAAGACTGATTCTTCCGAAAAAACAGCCCGAGCCCGTAAGAATGTTTGATGCAATCCGTGAGGTTGCCAAGAACAAGTATTACTGGATAATTCAGGCTGCTGCATGGGTCGTTTTCCTTGAATCAGGCTACGGCGTTGTCCTCGGCTGGTCCTTTGTATACGGCAACGGCGGTGAATATCAGTCTTCACTCGGTCTTGCAAACACAGTTATAGGCAATGCGGCTCTGTGGTCAATGCTCCTTTGTCCTGTTGCCATAAGATTTATGGGCAAACGGAATCTTCTCATTACTGCAAATGCCATAAATATCGTCATTCTGATTGTTCTTTATTTTACATACAAGAACCTTATTCTCATCTGTGTGCTCTGGTATCTCAACACATTCATAAACACCTTCTGGAACATTGTTCAGCACAATATCAGTGCCGATATGCGGGATTATCATCAGTGGAAAACAGGTGTCAGAGTTGACGGACTTTTCGGACCTCTCGGCATGATAGGTACCGTTATCGGCTTCTTTACGGGAATGTTCTATCCTGCAGTCTATGAAAAAATGGGGCTTCTTGAGGATTACAGCGTTCTTTATGACGATACAATCAGAAATAACCTTTTTGAGGTTCTGATTCTCTGTTCTGCAGTAGGTGCTTTTCTCAACCTTATTCCTTTCTGCTTCTATGACCTTACGGAAAACAAGCACAAGGCTTATGTTGAGGTGCTCAGAATCCGTGCAATGTTTGAAAACCACGCACTCGGTGTTCTTGATGATACAGAGCTCATTGAGGGTATGAGAATTATCCATGAAGCAAAAGAAGCTGCAGGAAAAGAAAAGGTATCTGTCAGCAAAGCCTTGTCAAAAAAAGAACGGAAGCTTGCAAAAGAAACTAATCAGGCAATCGAAAGGTCTGCAATTATCATGGAAGACCTGAGAAAGTTCTCCACCGAGGCAGGTAAGGCAAGACTCAGTCTTGCAAGGGATATTTATGCAAACGGCAAGATGTATTTCTATGAAAACGCAAAAGCCGAGCTTAAAACTGCAAAAGCAATGCCGAAGAAAACAGCAGATGAAAAGGAAATCCGTTCAGATGCAATAAAGAGTGCCCGTATCAGAAAAGAATCCATGAAGCTTATCAGAAAATACGGCATTGAAAACATCAAGGCTCCCGACGAAAAAATAAAAAAAGAAATCATGAACAGAGAGGCAAACAGCTTCTCTGATAGTATAAAAATCAGACGAGACCTTAAAGCATATCTCAAAAAGGAATCTGTTTATAACAGGGTTGTAAAGCCCTTTACGGATGCAGAAAGCCTTATTATTCAGGCACAGAATTATACTCATCTTGATGAGCTTGAAAGAATGTATGCTCAGGTTAATGTACGGTAATTATGGATATTATTAAAAATTATGTCGACACATTCAACCGTGACGACGAAGAAACAATAAAAAATAATATTGACAACGCTCATGTTTATGAGTGGATGAAAGCGGAAATACCTGTTTTTGAGTGTCCCGACAAGGATATTGAAAGAGCATATTATTTCCGTTTCTGGACATACAGAAAACACATCAGATCCACAAAAGACGGTATTGTCATAACTGAATTTCTGCCGAAGGTTCTCTGGAGCGGTAAGCACAATACAATAAATGCCGCTGCGGGACATCACATTTATGAGGGCAGATGGCTCAGAAATGCCGACAGATATTTAAAGAGCTACATTGAATTTTTCCTGAGTGTTTCAGATAAGAATCATATGTACTCAAACTGGCTGATTGATGCTGTTTACAGGTATTCCCTTATCACGGGTGACTATGATTTCGGCTCTGATTTCATTGACAAGCTCGATAAATATTACAAAGAGTGGGAGAAAAAACACGGTCTTCCTGACGGCAGCTTCTGGTCTGAGGATAATTACGATGCAATGGAATATTCCGTCAGCGGTACTGATGAAAAGAATAAAGTGCAAAAAGGTGTCAGGCCCACGCTCAACAGTTATATGTGTGCAGATGCCTTTGCAATTTCACATTTTGCATCAGTTTACGGTGATAAGAAAAGAGAGCAGGAATATTTTGAAAAATACAGCTTTCTGAAAAGCTTCATCAATGATAATCTTTATGAAGACGGCTTTTACAGGGCTTATCATTACAGAAAAAATGAGGACCCGACAAAGGCTGTTATGAAAAAAGGTACAAGTCCGAGGGAGCTTATAGGGTATATTCCCTTTATGTTTGACATACCCGATAAAGGGCGTGAAAAATGCTTTGATTTACTTTTATCGGAAGATGCTTTTTGCAACAGATTCGGACTTACAACAGTTGAACAGACAAATCCGAGATTTATGTATCCCGTAAAGCACGAATGTCTGTGGAACGGCTATATATGGCCCTTTGCCACATCGCAGATATTGACGGCACTAAAAAACACGGCACAGAATACAGATGAGAAAAAGTATAAGGATATGTTCTGTGAATTACTCGGTCAGTATGCCCGTATGCATTACCGTGTAACGGAAGACGGAAGAAAAATCAGCTGGATTGATGAAGTTATGTCACCCGTTGACGGTGACTGGTCGTCAAGAACTCTTCTTAAAAAATGGGGCTGGTCGGTCTTCAAAGGCGGTTATGAAAGAGGCAAGGACTATAATCATTCCACATTCTGCGACCTCGTAATTTCGGGTCTGTGCGGTGTTTCTGTAAAAGACGGAGAAATCTGTGTGAATCCCGTTATTCCCGATGACTGGGATTATTTCCGTCTTTCGGGTGTTAAAGTCCTCGGCAAGGAATATGATATAAATTATGATAAAAACAACGGCATCGTTGTAACAGAACAAAAAGAGCAGTCAGTGTGACTGCCCTTTTTTATTGAGTGCTGAGCACATATTTTTCAATAGCCTCGGCGACACCGCCGTCTTCTGCGTTACACGATGTGTAGTCGCAGATTTCTTTTATTGAGGGGATTGCATTGCCCATGGCAACTGAAATGCCTGCTTCAAGGAGCATGTCAGTGTCGTTTGCACTGTCACCCATGGCAATACAGTGTGACATCGGAATTCCCAGATGTTCAGTCATCATTTTCATTCCTGCTGCTTTGCCGAAGCCTTTTTTTACAAATTCTGCATAGTGTTCATGCTGATAGAGTATGTAGTCTTTGCCGAAAAGCTCATTTTCTTCTTCTGTGAGAAAACCTCTTACATACAGCTTGGAAATCCTGAAATCCCTGTATACAGTGTCAAATTCATCAGGCGAGGAAAGAAGATACTTTATACTGTCCCGTCTGTTCATGTCGGGATTTATCCATATCATTTCGTCTTCACCCTCAAAGGCAACCTCACGTGTGTCATTTACGAAATGAGAGCCGATGAATTTAAGCTCCTGTGTTGTAAGGGGACAGCTGAAAATCTGCTTACCGCCCAGCCTTAAATCTGTGCCGATGCCTGCAACATATCCGTCAAGAAGGCTTTCATCCTTGAGTATTCCGGGAATGAAAGCATATGAACGGGCAGTGTTTATAAACACGAAACTGCCGTTTTGCCGTGCTTCTTTTATTTTTTTTATGTTTATTTCGGGGATTTTTCCTCCTGACATCAGTGTGTTGTCGATGTCAAGAAAAATGGCAAATTTTTCTTTCATTATAATGTTATTCCTTGAATTCGCATTCTTCCGTGAGTGCTTCAATTACCTTTTCATAGAGTCTTACAGGGTCATTGAGGAAAGTGTTTTTCATAGCCTCTGCCTGCAATTTGTCTGTCACATATACAGAAACATCGAGAATTCTGTCATTGTCCTTCTCTTTGTCAAGTCCTGAATGAAGAGTAATGTCAAGACGGTATTCTTTTTCACCTGTCTTTGTGATTGTCACGTCATTCTCTTTTTTTCTTTTTTCATAGAGTGCTGTCAGCTTTGTTGCCCTGACAGCCTTGTTTTTTATGTATACGGAAAGCTCGTCCTCAAGCTCTTTTGCTATTTTTATACCCTTTTCATTGATTGTAAGTATACCGTCTTCAATGGTGATTGCACCTACATCAAGAAGATTGTCAATAGCCTGACTGATTTCAAAGTAATTCGCAATACCGTTGTCATAGAGTGACGACAGCATGTCTTCCCTTGAAAGGCAGGAATCTGTATTGACAAGAATATAACAGATGATTATTCTGATTTTTTCCGTACTGCGGATTCCTCCCGTTGTTTCGTCAACGGGAAAAGCATCAAGTTTAAAGTCCATAAATATATACCTCAGAGATTTGCAAGGTCATAGGGTGTACGCTGATAAACAAAGTAGTTGAGCCAGTTTGTGAAAAGAAGAATGCCTGTGCTTCTCCATGTTATCGGCGGTTTCTTTGTTGTGTCATTATCGGGGAAATAGTTGAAAGGAAGCTGAATATCAAGCCCTTTGTTCTTATCCCTGAAATATTCCGTTGCAAGCGTGTCTGCATCATATTCCGAATGACCTGTTGAGAAGAAGTTTCTGCATTCCATGTCAGAGAGGAGATGAACACCTGATTCCTTGGAATATGAAAGAACCTGAAGCTCCTTTATTTTTGCGATGTCATCCATACGGATTTCGGTGTGTCTTGAATGGGGGACATAGAATTTGTCGTCAATGCCTCTCATAAGGGGATGGAACAGGTCAAGGGGCTGATGCTCAAAAATGCCGAACATCTTTTCCTTAAGGGGATATTTTTTCAGTCCGTAGTGATAGTAAAGACCTGCCTGAGCACCCCAGCAGATGTAGAAGGTTGAGTAGACATTTGTCTTTGCCCATTCAAATATGGAGCACAGCTCATCCCAGTAGTCAACCTCTTCAAATTCCATCTGTTCAACGGGAGCACCTGTAACAATCATGCCGTCAAATTTTTCATTTTTTACTTCGTCAAATGACTTGTAGAACTTTGTAAGATGCTCCTGCGATGTGTTCTTTGACACATGAGTCACAGTCTGCATAAGCTCAACATCAACCTGAAGAGGTGTGTTGCTGAGAAGCCTGAGAATCTGTGTTTCGGTTGCAATCTTTGTGGGCATGAGGTTGAGAATGAGTATTTTAAGAGGTCTTATATCCTGAGAATCTGCCCTTTCTTCGCTCATTACGAAGACATTTTCCTGTTCAAGGAATGAACGGGCAGGGAGTTCGTTTGAGATTTTAATAGGCATAATCAGTTCTCCTTTATCTTTTTACTGCAACATAGTCATAGGGGCCGACGGCAATATTGCCTGAGGTGGAAACAATGCTTCCCGTGTAGTTGACATAAACCTCCGTACCGTCGGAATATGTTGTGCAGTAAACGCCTGTCACGGCATTACCGTCTGCATCTTTTGTGATTTTTTTATGTGAAATGATTGTTTCATCGGCAACGGGACCGAGTATTTCACAAGCATCGTTGTAGAAATCAACGATTTCGGAAACTCTTTCTGCAAGGAGATATCCGCTGTAGCAGTAAATGTTAGCGTTTGAATAAATCCATTCATAGGAGGGAAGTGCGCCGAATTCGATGAATCTTAACATGTTGTATCTGTAAAGCGGGTCGCCTGCATCAATGGGCATACCTGTATAGAAAATGCTTCCGTGAAGTATCGCCTGAACAAAGGGTACGGGCTCATATCCTGCACTTTCCGTATAGAATGTGTCAAAGTCCATTCCCGAAACAAGTGATGCATTATAAACCGTATAAATATTTCCGCCTTCAACTGTAAGTGTGCCGTAATCGGATACGGCTCTTGTCTGGGCTGAAATGATGTCCTTTGCCGTTTCTCTGTCAGTATCACTGTCAGAATAAAGCACTCTGCCTGCATCGCTTACTGCAATTCCGTCTGCCATTGCAAGCATGTTGTTTTCAAGAAAAGCCGGAAACTTATCGGGAAGCACGGAAAGGCTGAGAAGATTCATTCTGTAGGATTGTGTAGAGGAGTAGATTGAGGGATTTGCCTTCTGTTTGCCGAGCTCTGAAGCCTGAGTGCCGATTCTTGTGACAAGGCTGTTGCTTGTGTTTTCCCTGAATGCAAGGTCATTCGGCATGTCGAAATATGCATTTTTACCTGATACTGCAGGTGATTTGTTTGTAAGATATCTTCCTGAGGAAGAAAAAATATTTGTGTTTATAAGCAGCTCACAGCCCTGCTTCTTTGTGTATTCATAAAGCTGTTCAAGACCGTCATTGCCGCCGAGCTTTCTGTTGACATTTGCATTGTAGAGGTTTTTCTGAGCGATACCTCCCGAAAGAAGCCCCTTGTAACTGAGCTTGATGTTGTTGATACCCTTGCCCTTGAGAATGCCGAGAATATCAAGCGTCTGCTCTGTTGTTGTGAGAACCGATGAGCTGTCTGCACCAACAACGGTAAGATTGAAGGGGATAGGTGTATTGCTGTCAATTCCCGAGGAGGAAAGAACACCGTTTGTTATGAATTCCTCTCTTGCCGCTGAAGCCATTGAGATATAATCAGCATTTCTGCCCGAAAGGAATTTGTATTTCAAGGTGATATTTCCGTTATAAGTTGCACCACGTTTTACGGGAGTACCGTTTTCATCGGAGCAGACGGGAGTTATGCTGAACACAGCAGATGCATGTGACGGATTTTTTTCCTGCTTTCTTTCAGCATTGATTACTGCAAGTGCATCTCCGTCTGTGATAACTGCACAGAAAGCGCTGTTGTTTCTTCTGATACCGAATACGGGCACCGTTGAAACAGCCCCATCAGCCGTGACGCCTGTAAATGGGTCCTTGCCGTAGACATTCACACTTATGCTGTCTGTGTTTGTGTCTGCATTTTTAAGATTCATTACGGCACCCGGACCGTCGGGAATAAGAAAGCTGTCATTTGCACCGTCTGCAAATGAAGCACCGAAGGAGGGGAGTACGCTGATTTCCGAAATGAATGAACCGGGAGTCAGCTTCATTTCAGCAGTGCTGAGTGATACTGTCATTGTCTGTTCAGTCAGTGTGTAATCAACAGAGAATGCCGCATAAGCATCCTTTTTTGTGATTTCCTCGTAGGTCTTTTCTGCCGTTTCTTTTTTATCGGAAAGAATGTAGCTTACTGTCAGTGTGTTGTCCTTTTTCTCAAAGGATGCAGTACCGAAAGCGACGGAATTGTCCTGAGTGTTGAGCTGATATATACCGTTGTCTGTATAAAGGGTTACGCCGAATGCATATGAATGCATGCTGTCAGTCGGTGTAAGTGTTTCCCATGTGTACCCTTCGCTTAAGTCCTTTACGCTGACAGTATATGTTTTTTTGTCAAAGACAAGCTGTGTGTAAGCTCCTTTTGTGATTACTTCCGTGTCTGCTGACGGTGTACGGAATGTATTACCTGAGCTTTCTGACGTGAATAAAGCCGTATTTCTGATTCTTTCAGCAGAGGAGCATGAGGTCATAAGAATGCACAACGCCATGAAAAGACAAAGCATTGACATGATTTTTTTTGCATTGCTCATTCTGCCACCTCCGAAGATTAATCAATTAAGTATAACACAGTTTTTAACTCTTGGCAACTGTTTTATTTTTATTTACTATAAATATACCGATACACACAAGAATAATCGCAAGAATACCCTTGATTCCCGTTGCTTCGCTTCTTTCGTCAAGGAGAATTGCAGAAAGTATGAAGCCGAACATGGGGTTCATGAAGCCGAATACGGAAACAGAGGAAACATCGTTGTATTTAAGCAGAATACTCCAGAGTGTATATGCGGCAGCAGACAGAAATGAGAGGTAAAGCAGTACGGCAAGCCCTGAAATTCCCGATGCTGTAACATTGCCGTTCATCATGAGGCCTGCAGCACTCATTACAACGCCTCCGATAATAAACTGATAACTGCTGAGAACGAAGGTGTCGTGTTTGTCTGAATACTTTTTCATTATGCATGATGAAAATGCGTATGCAACCGTTGAAAGAAACACAAAGCCTTCACCTGTGATTTTCATTGTGCCGTCAGTGAGCCCCTGCATGTTTATAAGGATTATTCCCGAGAAGCCTATTATGCTTCCGATAACCTTTTTTACCGTCAGCTTTTCTGTCCTGAACACAAGCGAAGCCACGAGTATAGCCACAAATGAGGATGAGCCTATTATAACCGAGCCCTTGACTCCAGATGTGTTTGCCATGCCGATGTAGAAAAAGAAATACTGCAGAATTGTCTGAAAAAGGCTGAGTACAAAAATGGGTGCAATGTCCTTTTTTGCGGGCAGAAGAGGCTTCTTTTTTATAAAGCTGCCTGCAATTGCCGCAAGAATACCTGCAAGGGTGAATCTGATGCCTGCAAAGAGCATCTGTGAGCCTGTGTCATCAGCTGCAATTGAAAATAAATCATAGCCGATTTTTATAAAAGGAAATGCACTTCCCCACAGAAAGCTGCATATACCTGCAACAAGACATATCACAGGTGTTTTTCTGAGTAAAGCTGTTGTTTTTTCTGACATTTTTCCGTTCACCTCATAATCTTAGTCGATTATACACCCGATAAAAATAATAAACAAGATATTTTGTTTGTAAATGTTGACAAAAAAATAAAAATAAAATATACTGTAAACGGAAAAAAGGTGATTATTATGAATAAACTCAGCGGAAATAAAAAAATTCTCATTTCAGTCGGCGTTTTTGTGTTGATTATGGCTGTTGCAGTCGGTGTACTTCTTATACTCGGTTCATCGGATGAGCCTGAATATACAGACAATACTCCTCAGGGTAATTTTAATTACAATGAAGAAGACCTCACTTCAGAAAGTCTTACTTCAGCACCTCTTACAACTTCACCTGCCATGAATACTCAGGGTGTTTCCTTTACTCCCGCACAGCAGGCAATCATGACTGCATATACCTCTGCAAATTACTATATGACGGGTTCAATATATGCAGATGGTGCATCAACACCTGTCACAATTGCCATGTCCGGAAGGAATTCCTATATCACAACAGTGATTGAGGGTATGCATATGGGTGTTATGTATTACGGCGGTAAAGTATATCTGATAAACAATAAAGATAAGAAATATCTTGATCTTGACACAATCACTGCTCTTATGGGGGCTGATTTTGACTTTGATATTGATGCAATAATGTCTGAGCTCGAGAGCTTTGACATGGCACAGTGCAACTTCCGTGAAATCGAACAGACTCAGGTTGAACATGACGGTGAAAATCTGACATGCTTCAGATTCTTCAATGATGAAATGTCACTGTATTTCTACTTTGCAGGGGATGAACTGCGTCAGATTGACTTCGGCACTGCTGAGGGTGAAATAAGCTCATCTACAGTTGTTGATGAATTTTCACCTGAAATTCCTGCAGGCATGCTCACACTCAAAGGCCTGAGAATGTCAACAGTGTTTGATTTCTTCGGTGAAGAGTTCTATCAGGGAATGCAGTAATTTACAGATGCTGTCGGTGTTTCCGACGGCTTTTGCTGATGAATGGAGTGTTTTTTATGAAGCTTCTGTTTAAGCAGAGATTCCTTTCATGGCTGGGAAGCTATGACATTTACGGCGAGGCAGGAGAGGTCCTTTATACCGTAAAGGGCAAGATCGGTCTCGGACACAGATTCAATGTCTATGATTCAATCGGCAATCAGGTGGGAGAAATCAATCAGGTTGTTTTCAGGTTTCTTCCTGAGTATGCAATCACTGTGGGCGGTCAGCAGCTCGGCAGTGTAAAAAAGAAATTTCACCTGTTCAAACAGGATTATGATATTGACTATATGGGTTGGTATGCTGACGGTGATTTCTTCGGCTTTGATTATTCGATATATGATGTATCGGGTAATCAGGTTGCATCAATCAGCAAACAGCTTTTTAAATTTACCGATACTTATGTCATCGATGTGCTCAATCCGCAGAATGCACTGTATGCACTTATGCTGACAGTTGCAATTGATGCGGAAAGAAGCGGCAACGGTGGTGTTACGGTAAGTTTCGGCAATTAACGGCGTATAAAAAGAGAGGTTTAACTATGGGCGGATTTTTTGGTGTTGCTTCAAAGGAAGATTGTGTATTTGATTTGTTCTTCGGTACGGATTATCATTTTCATCTTGGTACGAGAAGAGCAGGTCTTGCCGTTTACAGTAAGGAAAACGGCTTTGACAAGGCAATTCACAATATTGAGAATGCACCCTTCAGAACAAAATTTTTAAGTGAATTTGAAGATATGCACGGAAATTACGGCATCGGCTGTATTTCCGATTTTGAGGCACAGCCTATTCTTATAAGAAGCCATCACGGCACTTATGCTATTACCACGGTCGGTAAAATAAACAATGCCGACGAAATTGCAAAGAACATCATCGGCAGTCACACTCATTTCTTTGAAATGCGTAACGGTGAAATCAATCCTACAGAGCTTGTCGCTGCAATTATCAACCGTAAGGATAATTTTATTGACGGTATAAGATATGCTCAGGAAGTGATTGACGGCTCAATCAGTATGCTCATTCTTACAACAAAGGGTATCTATGCAGCAAGAGATAAAATGGGCAGAACTCCCATTGTAATCGGTAAAAAGGAAGACGGCTACTGTGCAAGCTTTGAGAGCTTTGCATATCTCAATCTCGGTTATCATGACTGTAAGGAGCTCGGCCCGGGAGAAATCGTTGTCTTTGATGAAAATGAGATAAAGACTCTTGTTGCACCAGGAGATAAAATGAAAATCTGTACATTCCTCTGGGTTTATTACGGCTTCCCTTCATCATCATACGAGGGTATAAGCGTTGAAAAAATGCGTAATAAGTGTGGTGCTCATATTGCACAGAGGGATAATGTCAGACCCGACTGTGTTGCAGGTATTCCCGATTCGGGTGTTGCCCATGCGATAGGCTATGCAAATGAGTCAGGCGTTCCCTATGCAAGACCCTTTGTAAAATACACACCTACATGGCCCCGTTCATTCATGCCCTCAAACCAGAGTAAGCGTAATCTTATTGCAAAGATGAAGCTTATCCCCATTCACGACCTTATTGAGGGTAAGAGCCTTATGCTTATAGATGACTCAATCGTCAGAGGAACACAGCTGAGTGAAACAACAGAGTTCCTTTATGAGTGCGGTGCTAAGGAGGTTCACATCAGACCTGCCTGTCCGCCCTTGCTTTTCGGCTGTAAGTATCTCAGCTTCTCCCGTTCAAATTCCGAAATGGAGCTTATCACAAGACGTGTCATTGCAGAGCTTGAGGGGGATAATGTCAGCCGTGAGGTTCTCAGTGAATATGCAGACCCCGACAGTGAAAGATATCAGAAAATGCTTGACAGAATCTGCGAAAAGCTTCACTTCACATCGCTGAGATATAACCGTCTTGATGATATGCTTGAAGCTACGGGACTTCCCGTTGACAAACTCTGCACTTATTGTTGGAACGGCAAAGAATAAAAGAAAAGGAGTATTTATATGGATGAAATGAATGAAGCACAGGTTGTTGAAGCTGTTGAAAAAACAGAAGAAGTTACCGATATTCAGCCTGTGAAAAAAAAGAAGAATATTTTCTCTGAGAAGAATGTAAGAAAAACCGGCGGTACGGTTACAATGATTGCACTGCTTCTGCTCGCATTTCAGGCAGTGGATTCCGCAATTGCAGTCTTTACTGCAGGCAGTGAAAGTGTTTCATACCTTGTTATGTTCATCTTCTATATTATCGGTGCTGTGTTTTTATTATTACCCGGAATTATGCTCTCTTCAATGGTCAGAAAGGGTGTTATACGCTTTACCCGTTCATGTGTTGCCGTTATACTGAGTGTTTTGTTCCTTCTTCTGATTCTTGTCGCCCTTACATTGTCGGACGGCTACAGTCAGAACGGTGCCACTTACGCAATGCTGTGCATGATGTATCTTGCAGATTTATATGTTACTGCATGTATAGTTCTCAGAAGAACAAAACTGTCCTGTGATAAATTCAGAACAGCAATGACAGTTATCGGTCTGATTGCTACAGTTGTACTCTTTGTTGTTCTTGTTATCAGTATTGTGAAAATGATTATTGATGCGGCATCGGCAATAAATGCAGTTTTCCTTGCAGATACTCTTTTTGCATTAATCAGTTATTTCAGCTTCGTGATGTTCATTTTCTCAGGAATGCTTACACTTCATATCAAAGAATTCCGTAAATAAAACCAATAAACGGCATTTTCCGACGAAAGTGCCGTTTTTTGTATAATAAGGTTGAAAAATAAATATTTATATGATAAAATCAAAAAATAGATATTAATCCACGGAGGTTTAAATAATGGCAAAAAAGCTTTTGCTGGGTAACGAAGCCGTTGCAAGAGGTCTGTTTGAAGCAGGCTGTAACGTTGTTTCAAGCTATCCCGGCACACCCAGTACAGAAATTACAGAGTTTGCGGCTACATATGATGAAATGTATTCAGAATGGGCTCCCAATGAAAAGGTTGCCTGTGAGGTTGCCCTCGGTGCTGCAATTGCAGGTGCACGTTCATTCTGCGGTATGAAGCATGTCGGTCTCAATGTTGCTGCAGACCCCCTTTTCACAGCATCATACACAGGAGTAAACGGCGGATTTGTTATCGGCGTTGCTGATGACCCGGGTATGCATTCATCACAGAATGAGCAGGACTCAAGACACTATGCAGAGGCTTCAAAGGTAATGATGCTTGAGCCCGCTGATTCAAAGGAATGTCTTGAATACACAAAGAAGGCTTTTGAGTTTTCGGAAAAATTCGATACACCCGTTATTCTCAGACTCACAACAAGAGTTGCTCACTCAAGAAGCCTTGCAGCGCTTTCTGACAGAGCTGATGTACCCGTAAAAGAGTATGTCAAGAATCCTCAGAAGTATGTAATGATGCCTGCAAACGCTATTCCTAAGCATGTTGTTGTTGAGGACAGAATTGCAAAGCAGATTGAATTTTTTGAAACAGATGATATCAACACTGTTGAATATTATGACAAGAAAATCGGTGTCATCACAGCAGGTAACTGCTATAACTATGCTAAGGAAGCTCTCGGCAAGAATGCTTCATATCTGAAGCTCGGCTGTGTATATCCTCTTCCCGAAAAGAAGATTATTGATTTCGCAAACGAATGTGAAACAATCTATGTAATCGAAGAGCTTGATCCTTACATTGAAAATCATTGCAAGAAGCTTGGCATCAGGGTTCACGGCAAGGATGCATTCACACTTCTTGGTGAATATTCACAGGCTCTTGTTGCAAAAGCAATCCTCGGCGAAACAAAGGATTCCGATGCTGTCAGCTTTGATATTCCCCGCCGTCCTCCTGTTCTTTGCGCAGGCTGTCCCCACAGAGGTCTTTTCTATGCTCTTAAACAGGAAAAGGTAACAGTCAGCGGTGATATCGGCTGTTATACACTCGGTGCTCTTCAGCCTCTTGATTCAATCGACACAGTTATCTGTATGGGAGCTTCAGTTTCAGCTCTTCACGGCAGAAATAAGGTTGACCCCGAAAACGCAAAGAAGAGTGTTGCTGTTATCGGTGACTCAACATTCATCCATTCAGGTGTTACAAGCCTTATTGATATTGCTTATAACAACAGTGCTTCAACTGTTATCGTGCTTGATAACTCAATCACAGGTATGACAGGCCATCAGCAGAACCCCACAACAGGTAAGACAATCAAGGGTGACCCTGCAACTCAGGTTGATATTGTTGCACTCGCTCATGCAATAGGTATAAAGAGAGTAAAAATCGTTGACCCCTATAATCTCAAGGAAACGAGAGAGGCAATTCATGAAGAGCTTGCAGTCGATGAGCCTTCACTCATCATTTCAAGAAGACCCTGTGCACTTCTCAAGACAGTAAAGCACAATCCTCCTCTCAAGGTTAACAAGGATAAGTGTAAGAGCTGTAAGATGTGTATGAAGATAGGTTGTCCTGCTATCAGCATGAAGGACGGCAAGGCAGAAATTGACTTCACACAGTGTGTAGGCTGTAATGTATGTACACAGATGTGTAAGTTTGATGCTATTGAGGCTTAAGAAAGGAGTTAACTGAAAATGAATACATACAGTGTAATGATCGTCGGTGTCGGCGGACAGGGAACTCTTCTCGCAAGCCGTCTTCTCGGTAATGCCGTTATCAGCGCAGGCTACGATGTAAAGGTTTCCGAGGTTCACGGAATGAGCCAGAGAGGCGGTTCCGTTATAACATACGTAAGATACGGTGAAGAGGTTCATTCACCTATCATCGAAAAAGGTGAAGCAGACCTTATTATTGCTTTTGAGCTTCTTGAGGCTGCAAGATATCTGCCTTTCCTTAAAAAGGGCGGTAAGATTGTTGTGAACACTCAGCAGATTGACCCCATGTCAGTTGTTACGGGTGCTGCAGAATACCCTGCAGGTGTACTCGATGAGCTTAAGGCAAAGGCTGATGTGACTGCACTCGATGCTCTTTCACTTGCAGTTGAGGCAGGTTCATCAAAGGCTGTCAACGTTGTCCTTATGGGCGTTGTTGCTAAGCATATGGAATTTACAAAAGAAGCATGGGAAAAGGTTGTTGAAGAAACTGTTCCTCCCAGATTCAGAGAGCTCAATCTCAAAGCGTTTGAGCTTGGTTATTCTTTATAATAAAATCCAAAATATGTCTGAAATTAACATGGAGTGATATTTATGGCAATAAGATGTCCGAAATGTAAAGGTACTATACCTGACGGTGAGATGTTCTGTCGTTACTGTGGTTTTTCACTTGCAAAGCATTCAGGTGCTTTAGAACGTATTGAGGATACTGCAAGACCTGTAAACAACGTTCAACATAATAATGTACAATATGGTAATAACCCAGGATATCCTGTGCAGGGTATGTCACAGCAGAAGCCTCCTGCAGGTAACAATTTTCAGTCTCCCTACGGCAATATTCAACGGCCTGCTGGGCAGCAGCCCCGTCAGAATTATGCTCAGCCTTCTTACAGCAGCAATTCTCCTTACGGCAAACAACAGCATAATGTTCCACCTGCAAACATGCAGCGGGGACAGAATAATCAGCCTTTTTACGGGCAACCTTATCAGAATCAGCAGCAACAGGCTTTTGTTCCGCCTGCACAGCCAGCTCCGTCAGGTGAGGCAGTTGTTCCGCAGAAGAATAATAACAATTTGTATATTATTTTAGGCGTCGTCGGTGCAGTTTTCCTTATTGCAATTATTGCTATAATCTGTGTTTCACTGTCAGGCGGAGATAAAGAAGACACCTATAATGACTATAACGGCGGCTATGAAAGTGAAGACGGTTACGGTTCTGAATATCAGGATTATTACGATAATGTCCTCAGTAACGGATTGTCTGTTGACTTAGGCAATAACTATGTCGATAACTCGTCACACGGCAACTATAATGAAGAATTTTATGCGGAACCTGAATTTACAGCAACAGGAACTTCTTCTGTTCCTGAAAGAACAATTATGGTTTATATTGTCGGCTCAAACCTCGAATCGGAAGGTGGTGCAGCAACAAAAGACCTTCAGGAAATGATGAACTCAGGTTTCAATGAAGACAAAGTCAATGTTCTTGTCTGTACAGGCGGTTCAAATTTCTGGTATACAACAGGAGTTTCTTCAAATAATAATAGTATTTTTGAAGTTACCGGCGGCAAACTTGTAGAAAAAAAGAAACTCGGTTCTGCGAGTATGGCTGATGTCCCTACACTTTCATCATTTGTCAGTTATTGTGTGACAAATTACCCTGCAGATGAATACGGACTTATTCTTTGGAATCACGGCGGCGGACCTATTCACGGTTTCGGTCATGATGAAGTTTATAATGATATTTTTTCAATAAAAGAAATAGCTGATGCTCTTTCAAAGGCTTCATTCGGAAACAACAGAAAGCTTGAATTTATCGGCTTTGACGCTTGTCTTATGGCATCAATTGAAACTGCATGGTGTTACAGAAATTATGCCAATTATCTGATTGCTTCCGAAGAAAACGAACCGGGTACAGGCTGGGATTACGGTTTCCTCGGTCAACTTGACAAGTGTGATGATGGTGCAGATGTCGGTACACTCATCATTGATAGTTATTTTTCATCAAATTTCAGAACATTCAAGGATAATTCCTATAATAAGTGTGATCTGACACTTTCATGTGTCAATATCAATGAAATTTATGACGTTGTAAGCAGTATAGATACTCTGTTTTCAAAAGCTGACAGTGGTATTGATAACGGACAGTTCAGTACAATTTCAAGAAGCAGATATCAGGCGAAGTCCTTTGCTGTGGCTACAGGAGACAATTATGACCTTATTGACCTTGGTCATTTTGCATCACTTCTTTCAGGAACATATAGTTCTGAAGTAAGTGCACTGAATACTGCACTGAGTGATTATATTGTTTATTCGAAGTCAAATGTTGCTCAGGCAAACGGTGTTTCAATTTATCATCCTTATTATGATAAGGTAAACATGACCGATTATGTAAACTATTATAATACAGAAGTTTCTGTTTCCGATACTTACAGTGATTATATTGCAAATTTCACAGATACACTCATTACCGGCGGAAAAGATGCTTCAAACTGGCGTTCATTCTCATCAAAGAAGGGTGAAACATCACTTAATAAGAATAAAAATGAAATCACAATGCAGCTCACACCGGAACAGGTGGCAGCATTCTCAGGTGCAAAATATCATATATTCAGAGTAATGGATCCATCTGAAACATTCTCAGGATATACGGAATATCGTCCTATATTCTCAGGCTATGATGTTACACTTGATGATAACGGTGTGCTTTCCGCATCATACAGCGGTAAGGCTGTTTTCGGTATTGATGGTAAGACAGGCGAAGTTTCAGAAGCTCCTCTTGCAATGACTCAGATTTTCGACGGTGTTTACAATAACAAATATGAATTTTCATGTATCTTTTCTGCATATTCAGCTGAAGATATTTCAGACTGGAAAACTGACGCTGTTGATTGGCAGATGGAAATTCACAACGGTGTTCCCATTCTTATGAATCCGTACCTGATGAATTCTGATATTGATGCAAATATTCCTTCAAGAATCAAGGTCAACTGTGATGAATATGATGCATATCAGTTCATAAACAGCTCTTATTCTGTTGAAACTGATTCGGACGGTAATGTCAATTTTATATCAACAGGCAGTATTTATGGTTATGAGTTTCTTCGTGAAGACGGATTTACTATTGAATGTCGTGACATTACTGATAAGGAAAATTACAGGGTTGTATTTATTGTTGATGATATTTACGGTAACAGTTATACAAGTGACTTTATGACACTTCCCGAATAACGTGAATCTGACGGTATTTTGCCGTCAGATTCTTTTGTTTTTATACCTTATATCTATATTTGTATATGAGAATTAATGTATAATATATCGTAAAATGTTAAGAAATATATAATATTAAGGGCTTTTAAAGAAAAAAGAAAATACATGGCAACATAGGTGTTCAAATAATTTTAACATTTCTATTATACTGAAAATAACATAACAGACAAGGAGGCTGTGCAAATGCTTGACCCGGTTGTTGTTGGTTGTGTAATTCGTGATGCAAGAATACACAAAGGTTTATCCCAGGAAGTCGTAAGCGGACTTGCGGATATAGGCAGAACCCATCTCAGCGCCATTGAGCGTGGAATCCGTAAACCGACTCTTGAAACATTTTTCCGCCTCAGTGAGGCATTGGGAAGAAAACCCAGCGATTTGATTAAGGAAATCGAAGCCAGGTGCATTAATGACTGAGATATTATTTTCCCCGAATTTTTTTGACACAGCAGAATCAAAGGCATCTATACTCATCAGGAAACTTCTGTCTTCCGCACAGATAATTCATTGCGACCGTCCGAAAGTGTTGTCACTGTCGGACGATTTTGTTTTTATTAATTAATAAAGCCTGCTTGACTGTTTATAAAAAATAAAGTATAATAATACAGATAATCAAACTGGAGGTGAGAGCATGACGGGAATATGTATTGGACTTGATATCGGCACATCAAACATGACAGCATATGTGGAAGGAAAGGGTATTGTTTTTTCAAGACCATCTGCAATTGCATGTGATACACATACGGGCAGGATTCTTGCTGTCGGCGAGGATGCTTTTGCCATGACGGGCAGGACACCCGGCTCGGTCACTGTTATAAGACCCTTCAGTGAGGGTGTTGTTTCTGATATGAAGATTACCGTTGCCATGCTTTCACAGTTTATAGATGAGGTGTGCAGACTTACCGTTCTCAAGCCCAACATCATTGCGGGTGTTCCGGGTGAAATAACGGGTGTTGAAAGAAATGCCATCCTTGATGTTCTCAAATCAGCGGGAGCTTCCCGTGTCTGTATAATGGAGCATCCCTATGCTGCTGCAGTCGGTGCCGATGTTGCATTTACAAAGCCTTACGGAACAATGCTTATTGATATCGGCGGCGGAACCGTTGATATTTCCGTTGTTTCAATGAATTCCGTTGCGGCCGTCAGAACATTACGCTTCGGCTCTGAGGCTCTGACTCAGGATATTATAAAATATCTCAGAAGAGAAAGGGATATTGAGGTCGGTTATCTTACTGCAGAGGATATCAAGAAGACCATAGGCGGTGCAGTTGTCAGAAATGAAGAAATTGCACTTGTTGCAAAGGGCAGAAATGCCGTTACGGGGTCACCAATAAACTTTGAAGTGACTTCAACTGAAGTCTACTGGGCCATCAAAGAGCATATTGACATGATACTGACAGGTGTTAAGGAGATTCTATCATCAATCTCACCCGAGCTTTCAGCAGATATTTTTGAAAGCGGAATTGTACTTACGGGTAAAGGCTCCCTTCTCTACGGAATTGATTCCTTCCTTGAAAGCTCCACAGGTGTGCAGGTCAGAATTGCAAAGGAGCCCTGGCTTTGTGTTGCAAAGGGCCTCGGCAAGTCAATGCATAACATAAGAAAGCTTAAAAAATCAGGCTACGGCTTTGAGTATTTTAACGAGTTATAAGTTTCGGAGTATTTATGCAGGATAATCTCGAATACAATCAGATAACAGGAGTTGTGGAAGATGTTGTCTTTCATAACTCCGAATCTTCGTTCACTGTCCTTGATGTTTCATGCGGCGGTGAGCTTATTACTGCTGTCGGCATTCTGCCTGAAATCACAGCAGGTGAAAAGGTTGTCCTGACGGGAACATGGGACATGCATCAGAGCTTCGGCAGACAGTTTAAAGTCAACCGTTTTGAGCGTTATCTGCCCGATACTGCAGCTCAGTTTCTCAAGTACCTTTCTTCGGGTGCAATCAAGGGTGTCGGCCCGAAAACTGCAACACAGATGGTTGAAAGATTCGGTGACAATACATTCAATGTGATTGAAAATGAGCCTGAAAGGCTTACTGTTTTAAGAGGTATATCAAAGGATAAGGCAAAGCTCATTTCTGCCGAATTCAAAAAGCAGTTTGCAGTCAGGACTGTCATTCTCGGCCTTGAAAAATACGGTCTTACACCCTCTGAATGTATAAGAATATTCAAGGAAATCGGTATAAATGCCGTGGATGTTATTGAGGAGAATCCCTATATCCTTTGCGGTGATTCACAGATAGTTTCCTTTGACAGAGCAGAAAAAATTGCTTCCGAGCTTGAGAAAGCACCTCAGCCGAAGTACAGACTCAGGGCGGGAATCAGCCATATTATAAGATACAATCTTTTCAACGGACATACATGTCTGCCGAGAAAAAAGGTTGCTGAGCTTTGCTGTGAGCTTCTGGGCGTTACGGAAGATGAGTCTCAGTCAGCCATTGATGAGATGCTCGGCAACAAAATGCTTATTCCTTTTACAATGAAGGAAAAGGAGTTTCTTTCACTTCCCGAGGTGTTCAGGGCAGAGGAAACAATCGCTGAAAAGCTTCGTCAGTTCATCCGTTTTTCTGCAAGTGATATGGATGCTGCCGAAAGTGATATAGACAGAATTGAAAAATATAATAATATAAAATATGAAAATAATCAGCGTGAAGCAATAAGACTTGCCGCACACGGCGGTGTTCTTGTTCTGACGGGCGGACCGGGTACGGGAAAAACAACGGTAGTCAAGGGTATTATTAATTTCTTTGAGCAGAAAAGAATGGAAATTATGCTTGCAGCCCCTACGGGAAGAGCCGCAAAGCGTATGAGTGAGCTGACAGGCTACGAGGCTAAGACAATTCACAGACTTCTTGAGGTTGAGTGGACTGACGGCAGAAAGCCTGATTTCAAGAGAAATAAGCTCAATCCCCTTGAAGCAGATGTCATAATTCTTGATGAGGTTTCAATGGTTGACGTCTTTCTGTTCTCACATTTCCTTGATGCTGTCGGATTCGGCTGCCGTGTCATCCTTGTCGGTGACCCCGACCAGCTGCCTGCTGTTGATGCGGGAAATGTACTGGGTGATATTATTGCTTCGGAAATGGTTCCCGTTGTAAGACTGACTGAAATTTTCAGGCAGGCAAAGGAAAGCCTGATTGTTACAAATGCCCATGATGTAATTGAGGGCAGACAGCCTGTACTTGATGCTAAGGATAATGACTTTTTCTTCCTTAACAGAGATAACCCCGTCATTGCAGCCCGTACCGTGACCCAATTGTGCAGTGAGCGTCTGCCGAAAGCCTATAACTATTCACCCACGGCAGATATTCAGGTGCTGTGCCCCTCAAGAAAGGGTGACTGCGGTACGATAAATCTCAACAGACAGCTCCAGAATGTGCTTAATCCTTACAGTGAGAATAAGTCCGAATGTAAGATTGCAGGCAGACTTTTCCGTCAGGGCGACAAGGTTATGCAGATTAAGAATAATTACGATATCCCTTGGGAAAGAGGCAGAGAATCAGGCTCGGGACTTTTTAACGGTGATATCGGTATTATTCAGGAGATAAATGTCAAAAATGAATGCATGAAAATTGTTTTTGACGAGGGCAGGGAAGTCGTTTACCCCATTCCCTCTGCTTCTGAGCTTGAGCTTGCATATGCGGTAACTGTCCATAAGAGTCAGGGCAGTGAGTATGACTGTGTTGTTATGCCTGTGGGCGATGTGCCTCCCATGCTTCTTTACAGAAATCTGCTTTATACTGCAATAACAAGAGCAAAAAAGATGATTGTAATCGTCGGCAGCAGGGATAAGCTTGATAAAATGATTGATAATAATAAGCAGAATAAAAGATATTCTATGCTTAAGACGATGCTTAAACAGTGATTTATAAGTGGGATTCTATGACGGATAAAGAAAAGATGCACTCAGGTGATATATACTATCCCTCGGGTGATGAAATAATGATTGAACAGCTCATGTGTCTTGACAGACTGTATGATTTCAATCAGACAAGACCCACCGAGCTTAAAAAACGAGCAGAGCTTCTCAGGGAAATGTTTGCCGAAATCGGTGAAGACTGCTATATTGAGCCTCCTCTTCATGCAAATTGGGGAGGTAAGCATTGCCACTTCGGAAACAGTGTTTATGCAAACTTCAATCTGACTCTTGTTGACGATACTCATATCTATGTGGGCGACTGCACAATGATAGCTCCGAATGTTGTCATTGCAACGGCAGGTCATCCCATTCTTCCCGAGCTTCGTGAAAAAGCATATCAGTATAATATGCCCGTTCATATCGGCAGAAACTGCTGGATAGGAGCAGGTGCGCTGATTATGCCCGGTGTCACAATAGGTGACAATACTGTTATCGGTGCGGGAAGCGTCGTTACAAAGGATATCCCTGCAAATGTTGTTGCAGTGGGTAACCCTTGCCGTGTCGTCCGTGAAATAGGTGACCATGACAGAGAATACTATTTCAGGGACAGAAAAATTAATTATTCAGACTTATAAAATAAAGAGAAATCTGTATTTTTGCGTTAGAAAAGGTTTTTGGTGAAGTAAAAATGAAAAGTGTTTTTCTTAATTTCAGAGAAGATGAATGTACTCTCGGTGACAGCAAGTTTTTCGGCTGTCCCGACCTGCCCGAGGAATTTGACTGGCCCGTTGACGATGATGAATTCGATATGGAGTTCATCTGTCAGATAAACTGCAGAAAGGCACATGAATATGATTCCTCATTGCCTGAAAAGGGTATGCTTTATTTCTTTGGTTGCATTGCAAACCCTCTGGGTGAGGAGAGTGCTCCTGCAATAACAAAGGGTTTTCAGAGCATGGGTAATTTTGCCGTAAAGTATTATGACGGTGGTACTGCTGACCTTCAGAGCGGTGAAATTGTTGATGAAAACGGAGATGCCGTAGGCTTTAAAGAGCTTAAAATCAGCTTTACGGAAGATGAAAACGAATGCACGGATGCATTTCATCAGCTCCTTGGCGATTATCCCGTCAATGATGACAAAGAGCTTGATGATTATGAGCTTCTTTTCTGTCTTGATTCATTTTCGGGCGATGATTTTACCCTTGAATTCACTGACAGCGGTTATCTGTATTTCCTTATAAAAAAAGAAGACCTTGCAAAAAAGGACTTTTCAAAAACTATATGTTATCTGGCGGTGGAATAAATGGAGAAAGTAAAATTCAATAACGGAAAACTGAGGATTCTGCAGATAAGCGATGCTCAGGACATGCATTGGGTAAGAAAAACAATGCTTTGGATGCTCGAGAATGCCTGTGAGGATTTAAAACCCGATCTTATCGTGTTTACGGGTGACAACATTCTCGGCAATCATCTTCGTGACTACAGATTTTCTTCAAAGAGAAAGGAAATGTCAAGGGAGAAAGAGTTTGAAATCATGAGAACAGCTCTGGCTCACATTTTTGATATTCCCGAAAGAAGAAAAATCCCCTTTGCCGTCATTTACGGCAATCATGATGATATGAATTCATTCACGGGTGATGAACAGGCTGAAATTATCCGTTCATATAAGATGAACAGAGGCTTTGAGAATTCAGGCGACCTGTGCGGTACATACCGTCTTCCCGTTTATTCATCAGACGGTGAGAAACAGCTTCTCAACCTCTGGATGATGAACACTGCATGGCACGACAAGGAGCTTGACAAGTGCTTCAGCGATATAACGGAAAAGCAGGTTGAGTGGTTTAAAGAAGAATCTGCACAGCAGAAGAATGCAAATGACGGCAAGGCTTATCCGTCACTTGTTTTTATGCATATTCCTCTTAAGGAGCTTAACGACTTTACTCAGGAGTGTTCTCCCGAAGAGTCAACAATCAATTTCCCCGGTTTGAACCTCAAAAAGAAAAAGGGCGTATTCGGTCATCTTCATGAGCCTGTTACTCCTGTTGAAAACGATAACGGCTTCTATGAAGAGGTTAAAAAAGACGGAGGAGTTATGGGTATTGTGTCGGGACATGACCACCTGAATGACTTCTACGGCGAAAAAGACGGCATAAAGTTTGTTGCAACTCCCTGTGCATCTTTCCGTTGCTACGGCAATCCTCACAGAGGTGTCAGAATATTTGACATCTATGAAAGCAATCCTGCAGATTTCTACACAAGAACAGTTTATTACAAAGAGCTCTGCGGTGATAATATTATTTCGGATTTCAGACTTTTCTGGGATGCTGATGAATATGAAAAGAAGAAGTTTGCCGTTTTAGGCGGACTTGCTGCAGGTGCTGCACTCATAGGCGGTGCGGCTGTTCTTGGAAAGCTGTTGAAAAAATAAAATGAAACTGTTCAGAGATAAGTATTTTTACAAAACATTCTTTTCACTTTCATCTGTCATCATTCTGCAGAATCTTCTTACATACAGCGTAAATCTTGCAGACAATATCATGATAGGCAAATACAGTGAAGTTGCCATGAGTGGTGTTTCCCTTGCAAATCAGGTGCAGTTTCTCCTGCAGATGTTTGCAATGGGAGCGGCAAACGGTGTGGGTGTCCTTGCAGCACAGTATTGGGGCAAGGGTGACACAAAGCCCATAAAGAAGATTTTTACTTCTGCGGCAATTATTGCCTCTGTGCTGAGTGCTTTACTCGGACTTGCCGTGATTATCTTTCCCGAAGCTGTGCTGGGGCTTCTTACAGACAAAGCAAACGAAATTGCACAGGGCTCAGAGTATATTGTCATAATGGGCTTTTCGTATTGCATTTTTACAATGACACAGCTGTTTCTGAGCATGCTCAGAAGTGTTGAAACGGTAAAAATCGGCTTTGTTATAAACACCGTTTCACTTATTGTCAATATAAGCCTTAATTATCTTCTTATTTTCGGCAATCTCGGTTGTCCCGAAATGGGTGTGCAGGGTGCCGCAATTGCAACACTGACTGCAAGATATATTGAGTTTATTATTGTAGCTTTTTATGTGTTCAGGCTCGATAAAAAGATTAAAATGCGTTTCCGTGACCTGTTTGTGCTTGATAAGACATACATAAAGGATTACCTTAAAACGGGGCTTCCTCTTATCGGCTCTGCAACATCATGGGGTATTGCAATGGGCTTACAGACTGCAATTCTCGGCAGAATCGAGTCTGATGCTGTTCTCGGTGCAAACAGTATCGCAACCACTATTTTCCAGGTTGTAAGCGTGCTTTATACATCAACATCAAATTCGGCATCTGTCATTATAGGTAAAACAGTCGGTGAAAAGGACATCCCGAGGGTGAAGCTTTACTCAAAAAGGCTTCAGATAATTTTTCTTGTAATTGGTCTTGTTTCGGGGCTTATAATGTTCCTTTGCTGTGACGGTATCATTTCTCTTTACAATGTTGCAGATGAAACAAAAGCACTTGCACGGTCATTTATTTACATTCTGAGTATCACCATTGTCGGCTCATGCTACGAAGCACCTGCCCTTTGCGGTATTGTATCGGGTGGCGGTGACACAAAGTTTGTGTTATATAATGATATAATATTTATGTGGTGTATCGTTCTTCCCTTGTCATTTCTTTCGGCATTCGTATGGCATCTGCCCATTCCCGTCACATTCTTCTTCCTTAAATCAGACCAGATTCTCAAGTGCTTTGTTGCAGTTGTGAAAGTCAACAGATTTAAGTGGATAAAAGAGCTGACAAGAAGTGAAAAACAGGAACAAATTGCATAAAAAACTACCCGAATTGATTGTTCAATATTGCAATAAAAACAAACTTTTAATAATTGAAAAAATATCTTGATTTTTCAGGAAAATAATTCTATAATCCCCTTGTAATTTGCCTTTTACAAGGGGGTTATTTTTATGAAATTTATGTCAAACTGTCCTCTGTCTGAGGAAATGAACAGAAAAGCCCGTGAGATACTGGGTGAAGACAATGTTCTTTTCGCTGTTGTAGGTGACCTTAAAATGGACGGCACCTACGGTACATCGGCTCTCGTTTTCGGAAGAGACAGGGTAGTAGCATTTGATGAAAGTTATGAAAACGGCTGTAAGACAGTCGATTTTGAGGACATCATCAGGGCAAAGGTCAAGCGTCTGTACGGTAATGCAATGTTCCGTGTAAAAGACAACGACGGAAAATGGCACTCTCTTATCCGTTTTTCTTATGCGGCGGCAGACCTTGGCGATGCAGCGGCAATCTACATGGAGGATGTGCGTGACGGTGGTTATACCGATAAACTCCTTGAAGCCGTGGGGGCAACTTATGAGAAAATGAGAAGCTTCTGTCCCAAGTGCGGAAGAAAACTGCCTCATCCCGATGCTCCCTGCATCAACTGTGAGGGCAAGACAAAGACTTTTTCAAAACTGCTCAAATATGTTCTTCCTCAGAAGTGGAATCTGCTTCTGTGTATCGTGCTTTCAGCATTCACAACTGCACTTTCGCTTGTTCCTACATACATAACAAGCATGATGGTTGACGAGATTCTTCCGTCAAGAGATATGAACAAGCTTCTTAAGGTTGTTATTTTCCTTGTTGTTCTCTATATCGTGCAGTATGTTGTCTCAGGCTTCAGACAGTACAGACTTCGACTTGCGAGTGACAGCATCATAACAGGGCTTAAAAAAGATATCTTTGCAAAGGCTCAGTATCTGCCCATGAAGTTCTATGACAAGACTTCAACGGGTGCCGTTATCAACCGTGTCAACTCAGATACTGCAACTGTTCAGCAGTTTATTCTCCGTATCACTCAGGAAGCGATTGTTCAGTTTTTCACTCTTGTGGGAATCATCGCAATCATGTTCTCCCTCAACTGGCAGATGGCTATGCTTGCTCTGTGTCCCGTGCCGATAGTTGTTATCATTGCAAGACGCTTCGGTAAAATTATCGGTCCCAAATACAAAAGACTGTGGAGAAGAAGCTCTTCAATCTCAACAATGCTTTCGGACACAATCCCCGGTGTGCGTGTTATCAAAGCTTTCTCAAACGAAGAGTCCGTAATCAGAAAATTTGCAAGATACTGTGACGAATGGAAAAAGGAAGATATGCACGCAGGTCTTTATGCCGCAATTTTCCCCACACTCATCACATTCTTCGTAACCTGCGGTTCACTCCTTATATGGGGTGTTGGCGGTAAATGGGTTATTGACGGCAGTTACGGTGTTACGGCAGGTATTCTCGTTTCATTCATTTCATACGCCGCAACATTCTATAACCCCGTCAACTTCTTTGCAAATCTTTCAGACTCATATGAGAATGCAATCGCATCTGCTGAAAAGATTCTCGATATCCTTGATGCAGAGCCCGAAAGTAATTTCGGCAAGTTCAAGGATGAAGAACCTCTTCAGGGTAAGATTGAGTTCAGGAATGTCAATTTCTCATTTGACCGTTCAAAGAAGGTTCTCAGCAACATCAATCTCACAATCGAACCCGGTGACATTGTCGGTATTGTAGGTACAACAGGCTCGGGTAAATCAACACTTATAAACCTTATCATGCGTTATTATGATGATTATGAGGGTGAGATTTTCATAGACGGAAAGAATATCAAGGATATTGATATGAACTATTTCCGTTCGCAGATAGGCTTTGTTCAGCAGGAACCCCTTATGTTCCGTGACACAGTTTTCAATAATATCGCATACGGTTGCGGTGAAGTTCATGTTGAATCAGTTCTTCATGCAGCAGAAATCGCAAATGCACATACATTCATTTCAAAAATGCCCGATGCGTATGACACAATGCTCGGTGAAAGAGGTGTCGGTCTTTCGGGCGGTGAAAAACAGCGAGTTTCAATTGCCCGTGCCGTTCTTAAAAACCCCGGTATCCTCATTTTTGACGAAGCTACAGCGGCTGTTGACTCGGAAACAGAGTTTCTCATTCAGGGTGCTATTGAAAAGCTCATAAGAGGCAGAACAACTCTCATGATTGCCCACCGTCTTTCAACACTTCGTAAGGCAAACAAGATTGTTGTTGTTGATAAGGGCGAAATTATTGAGTGCGGTCACCCCGATGAACTTCTCAAGCGTAAAGGTAAATACTATAAACTTGTTCAGATTCAGTCAATGAGTGAACAGCTCCTCAAAGAAAAAGAATCTGAAAACTTTGAATAAGGAGGGACATTAAGATGATATTAAGATATATTGACGGTCCCGAAGTGCGTTTCAGAGTCAAGGATAAAATCTTTGTTGATATGGAATTTTACCATACGGGCGAAAAGTTTGAAAACATGGAGCTTCGCAGAATGTTCCCCGTCAGCGGTAAGTATAAATATATTGCCGTGCTTGACAGCGAGGGCAACGAGCAGGCTATGATAAGAGATGTTGATAATCTCGATGCTCAGTCAAGAGACGCTGTGAAGAGTTGCCTTGAAGAGTATTACATGATGCCCAGAATCACAAGGTTCATTGAAATGAGCGAAAAGTTCAAAATCTGGATGTGGACTGCAGAAACAGACAAGGGCATTGTAAAATTCGAGATAAGAAACCATCTTACGGCTGTAAAACCTCTGTTTGACAACCGTGTGCTTATCAAGGATGCAAACGACAACAGATATGAAATCCCCAATCTTCTTGAGCTTGATAAAAAGAGTCAGAAGATGATTATACCAAATCTTTAATTTATAGGAGAATGAAATATGAAACTTGTAATTGCTATTGTAAATAATGATGACAGTATGGCAGTATCTTCTGCTCTGACAAGACACAAATTCTTTGTCACAAAGCTTTCAACAACAGGCGGATTTCTCATGATAGGCAACACAACATACCTTATCGGTGCCGAAGACGATCAGGTAGCTAAGGTAAAAGAGATTGTTGCCAAATATTCACAGAAAAGAACTCACACAGTAAACACAACAAATTCATTCGGCTACGGCTTCCGGGAAGGCGAAATGGAAAAGGAAGTCACGGTCGGCGGTGCAACAGTGTTTGTGCTGAACGTGGATAGTATGGAAAAGTTTTAAACAGTAATTTTTCGAACCAATTAACAATGTACAATGTACAATTTACAATCGTGCAGATGTAGCGATACAGGCGGTTTTTTGTAAATCATTGTACATTGTAAATTGTTCATTGATAAATTTTGATTTACAAAAAACAGCCGACGGATTTCCGTCGGCTGTTGTGTTATTCTGTTGTGATAGTATAAGCATCAATATTGATTTTTACACCGTCTTCGGTTACATTCTGTGTGAAATCCTGAAGCTCCCATTTCATGAGAAGCTCCTGTGTCTGAGCATCGTACAGCTCGCATCTTGAAGCAAAGCCGAACATGTCATCAACCCAGACATATGCAATCTGTGTTTCGGCTCCGTTTTCTGTCTGAACCTGCTTATATCTTGTTGCACTTCTCTGTGCAACAAAATCACTGCCGACCTTCTTAACATTTGTGTAAACAGGGAAGTAGGGGTCACAGACAGAAAGTAGCATGAATCCGGAATGAAGAGAGTCCATTGAACCGTCAGTAACAACGGCTGCAGTACCTTTTTTCGTGTTGCTGTCGAGCATGTATTGTATAATGTAGCCGTCTTCCTGTGACATAAATGTTGTTATGTTTGTCGCATAGTCAAGGGACTGATAGTATTTTCCGCATCTGCCCTCTGCAATTGTGGACTGTCCTGTTTTCTTGTCATAGTAGGTATATGATAATGCATAGGCACTCTGCCATGAGTTATCAGCATTTATAAGCTGTGATTCGTCATATTTTGATGTTGTATCAGCTTCTGAGGGAATTACATAGTCACCGAAATCAACATTTCCCTCAGGCTTGCTGTCACATGATGAAAAACACATCAGCATGAGTATGCATGTGATTGAAGCAATAATCCTTTTCATACACAACCTCCTTCTTGTATATTATCTTAAAACTTATCCTGTTTGTCAAGGAAAAAGAGAAATTTTTTTAATATATTGAATATGCTTATATATTTTGTTATAATAAACTAAAATAAACATTGAAAGAGGTTAATATCTTATGACTACTGTTCTCTATTTCATCGCATTAATCCTCGGTATTGCCGCAACGGTTGCATTCCTTGTAAAGAGAGTCAGAGAGGGTGGCGTCAAGGCTGCAATGCTCAAGGCATTTGCAAGCACACTCTTTATTGCAACAGGTGTTGCCGCAGCAGCATGTGCTATCGGTGCTGACAAATTCAGCTTTGCACTTTTTGTTGTAATGGGTCTTGTAATGGGACTTATGGGTGACATCTGGCTTGACCTCAAATGGGTTTATCCCGAAACAAACGATACATACACATTCGCAGGCTTCGGCTCATTCATGATAGGACATTTCTTCTATATCGCAGGTCTTTTCATTCATTATGCTGACTTTACAAAGCCTCTTTATATTGTTATTCCTGCTGTTATTGCCCTTGTTCTCGGCGGAGGCACTGTTCTTCTTGAAAAGCCCATGAAAATGGTTTTCGGCAAGTTCAAGGCAATCACAGGTGTTTACGGCTTTGTGCTTGGCTTCATGACATTCCTTTCAGGCTCACTTGCACTTATGTATAATTTCAAGGTCATGACACTCAACTTCATGTTTGTCGGCGGACTTCTTTTCCTCCTTTCAGACCTTATCCTTTCAGGCACATACTTCGGTGAAGGCAAGAGAAGACCTGTTGATATCATCACAAACCATGTGTCATATTATGCAGCACAGTTTGTTATTGCAAGTGCGGTAATGTTTATATAAATTACATATTTTTCAGTTGACAAACACAATTCATTGTGTTAGAATATCTCCAATATTGATATGCGATGAGCAGGAGGAGTAATTCATTCTTTCTCACAGAGAGAAGGCGGTCGGTGCAAGCCTTTGAGTAAAGACTGAATGAAGGTAGCCTGTGAGCATCGGGAAGAAAGGCTTCAGCTGATTAGACCCCGACGTATTTTCTGCGTTAAAGATTTCGAGTGCAGTCAGATGACTGAATTCAGGTGGTACCACGGAGAGTTTCGCTTCGTCCTGTTTTACGGGACGGAGCATTTTTAATTCGCAATTTTAATGAGCAATTCGCAATTATCTGAAAATTTGTATGCGATTGTACATTGTAAATTGTACATTGTAAATTGGAGGTAAATTATGAGCAAGGAACTTGAAAAACAGTATAATCCTAAAAATGTCGAAGACAGAATATACAAAACCTGGCTCGACGGCAAATATTTTCACGCTGAGCGTGATGAAAACAAACAGACTTACACAATAGTTATCCCCCCACCGAACATCACAGGTCAGCTTCATATGGGTCATGCCCTTGATAACACTCTTCAGGATATTCTTATCCGTTTCAGAAGAATGCAGGGCTTTGATACACTCTGGCTTCCCGGCACAGACCATGCTTCAATCGCTACAGAAGCAAAGATTGTTGAAGCTATGAAGAAGGAAGGCCTTACAAAGGAAGACCTCGGCAGAGAAAAATTCCTTGAAAGAGCATGGGACTGGAAAAAGCAGTACGGCGGCAGAATCGTTGAACAGCTCAAGAAAATGGGCTCATCATGTGACTGGGACAGAGAGAGATTCACTCTCGATGAGGGCTGTAACAAGGCTGTTAATGAAGTTTTCGTCCGTCTTTATGAAAAGGACCTCATTTACAGAGGCAACCGTATGGTTAACTGGTGTCCTTTCTGTAACACATCAATTTCAGATGCTGAAGTTGAATATGAAGAGAAAGACGGCAGCTTCTGGCATCTTCTTTACACAGTAAAGGAAACAGGCGAAAAGCTTGAGCTTGCAACAACACGTCCCGAAACAATGCTCGGTGATACTGCTGTTGCTATCAATGCAGAGGATGAAAGATACAAGCATCTTCACGGCTGTCATGTTATTCTTCCTCTTCTTAATAAGGAAATCCCCATCGTCTGCGATGAACATGCAGATATGACAAAGGGAACAGGTGTTGTTAAAATCACTCCTGCTCATGACCCCAACGACTTTGAAGTCGGTCAGAGAAACAATCTTCCCATTGTCAGAACATTCACATATGACGGTCACCTCACAGGTGCAGAGGATAAGAGAATTGCCGATGAGCTTATCGCAAGCGGCAGAGCAACAGAGAATGAACCCGAGGTTCTTGACTGCGGCAAGTATGCAGGCATGACAACTCTTGAAGCAAGAAAAGCAATTCTTGAAGACCTCAAGACAGGCGGATACCTCAAAGAGGTTGAACCCCGTAAGCACGAAGTCGGCACATGCTACCGTTGTCACAACACAATCGAACCCATGGTTTCAAAGCAGTGGTTCGTCCGTATGGTGCCCCTTGCAAAGCCTGCTATTGAAGCAGTTGAAAAGGGCGAAACAAAGTTCATCCCCGAAAGATTCACAAAGAACTACCTCAACTGGATGAACGGAACCCGTGACTGGTGTATTTCCCGTCAGCTCTGGTGGGGTCACAGAATTCCCGCATGGTATTGTGAAGACTGCGGAAAGATGACAGTTTCAAAGACAAATATTGATGCTTGTCCTCATTGCGGCAGTAAGAATCTCAATCAGGACCCCGATACTCTTGATACATGGTTCTCATCTGCTCTCTGGCCGTTCTCAACACTCGGCTGGCCCGAAGAAACAGCAGACCTCAAGCATTACTATCCCACAAATACACTCGTTACAGGCTATGATATCATCGGTTTCTGGGTATCCCGTATGATTTTCTCAGCTCTTGAATACACAGGACAGGTGCCCTTTGACACAGTTCTTATCCACGGTCTTGTCCGTGATGCACAGGGCAGAAAGATGTCAAAATCTCTCGGTAACGGTATTGATCCCCTTGAAATTATTGATAAGTTTGGTGCCGATGCTCTGAGATTCACTCTTGCAACAGGTAACAGCCCCGGAAACGATATGCGTTTCTCAGATGAAAAGGTTGAAGCAAGCCGTAACTTTGCAAACAAGCTCTGGAATGCGGCAAGATTTGTTCTTATGAATCTTGACGAAAACGAACCTGCTCCTTATGTTCCCGAAAACCTTGCAATTGAAGATAAATGGATTCTCAGCCAGTTCAACACTCTTGCAAAGGAAGTTACAGCTTCACTTGATAAGTTTGAACTCGGTCTTGCAGTTCAGAAGCTTTATGACTTCATCTGGGACGTTCTCTGTGACTGGTATATCGAACTTTGTAAGATAAGACTCAATTCGGAAGATGCAGAAAAGAAAGCAACATGCAAGGGTGTTCTTGTTTATGTTATGTCAAACACACTCAAGCTCCTTCATCCCTTCATGCCTTTCATCACAGAAGAAATCTGGCAGACACTTCCTCATGCAGGGGAGTCAATCATGATTTCTCAGTGGCCTGAATTTACAGATTCTCTTGTTTTTGCAGATGAAGAAGCAGAAATGGAACGCATCATGACAGCTATCAAAGCAGTCAGAAACCGCCGTGCAGAAATGAACGTTGCTCCCTCAAAGAAGGCAGAAGTTTACGTTGCAACTTCATATAAAGACACATTTACAACAGGTGTTGAGTTCTTCAAGAGACTCGCATCAGCTTCAGATGTTCAGGTCGCAGACAGCTTTGACATCGAAGGCAGTGTAAGTGTTGTTACTGCAGATGCAACAATTTATCTTCCTCTTGCACAGCTCGTTGATTTTGAGGCTGAAAAGAAGAGACTTAATAAGGAGCTTGCAGAAGCTGAAAAGAAATTAGGCTTTATTGAGAATAAACTCAATAATCTCGGCTTCCTTGCAAAGGCTCCCGAAGCGGTTATTGCTCAGCAGAAGGAAGACGGCGCAAAACTTCAGGAGAAGATTGCACTTCTTAAATCAAGTATTGAAAAATTAGGCTGAAACTATAAAACCACCGGCTTTTTTCCGGTGGTTTTGATTGGATGATGAATAAATGAAAGAAAAACTTAATTTCGGATTGTTCAGTAAATACCGGGCAGAGCTTTACGGTATAGCAACCCTGATGATTCTTATATTCCATTCTCAGGTTACAATGGTTCATCCCGGTTGGTTCAATGCAATAAATATCCATCTTAATTACGGTGTTGATGTTTTTTTGTTTTTGTCGGGAATAAGTTTGTATTTTTCATTCAGCAAAGACAATAATTTCGGCAGTTTTATGAAAAAAAGAGCCGAAAGAACATTATTACCGTATCTGATTGTGGGATTATTCTTTTGGTTTTGGAAATACATTATCGCTCAATTCAGCATTATGGATTTCATTTATAACATATCGGGACTGTCACTCTTTCTTGTCAAAAGCGGAGATACACTCGTTATCGGTCAGCCTGAGATATGGTATGTTGCGTTTATTTTAGGCTTGTATGCTGTTTATCCGGTTTTTTATAATCTTTTTTTCAATGTTTCTCAGAAAAGACGGAATATTAATTTTGCAATTCTTCTTGCATCGGTTTTCATTTTCATATTTTTTGTAAAATTTTATGCACCTGATTTTTATGTTTCAACAGAAGTCTGGCTTACAAGAATTCCTGTTTTTATTCTCGGTTGCTTTTTCGGTAAAGCAGTAAAAGAAAAACATCAGTTCGGAC
>JAFUIY010000023.1 GCA_017473925.1 Clostridia bacterium
ACAATATCTCTTGTTTTGTGTTATACTATTCATGGTGATTGAGTCCTCTCTGTTTGATTTGTTTGTGGTGAACTTATTCTAACAGTTCTCAATCACTTTTTCTATTCTATTTTAGTCTCACATCTATTGTAACTCTACAATTGACAGACCCTTTGTGTAAAATTTCATGTTGACTTTTTTGTGATAATATTGTACTTTATAAGTAATATGTCTTTCCGGAGGAATTATTTTATGAAAAAAAGAATTTCAGCTTTATTGATAACAGTAGTAATGCTTATGTGTTGTTGTCTGAGCGTATCAGCAGCAGATCCTTCAATTTCATATGATGTGGCTTATGACTCAGGTAAAAAGGTTGTAACAGTCACACTTTTCGTCGAAAATGCGGTAGGACTTGAGGCTGCAGACCTGAATCTGGCATACAACACAGATATGTATGAATATGTTGAGGTCGTGCAGGCAGATATAGGTGATAATAATATGGTTGTTGCAGGTAAGGCGGCAACTGATGATGGTCTTGTCACATGTTCAGTTATTTTTATGGAAGCGTGTGAAGCATCACAGCTTGATGATAAGGGCAGACTTGAGCTTGCAACATTCTCATTCAGCCCCAGAACTGCTGATTATGATACCGAAGATTTCTGTTACTGGTCATCTTCATATGCTATAGGAAATGTAAACCTTGCAGATGAGCTCAATATTGTCGGCAAGGCTGACCTTATGGAAGACCGCACAGATGCTGTCACATATCTCATGACAACAACAAACAAGGACTCAACAACAAAGGGCGGCACTGAAGGTATTTCAGGCGACCTTGGTTCAAAGTGGTATGTCTATGTTATTGCAGGTGTTCTTGCCGTTGGTGCTATAGCCGGTATCGCTGTTGTTGCAATCAGAAGCAGTCATAATGAAGATGATGACAGCAAAGATGAAAGCAAAGAGGATAAGGATATCAAAGAAGACAGTAAAGAAAAAGAAACTGAAGAAGAAAAATCTGAAGAAGACACAGAAGATTGATTGTAATTCTATCCGGGCAGGGTGAAAATTCCCTTGTCCGGATAGGTTGATATATGGGATTTTTGCAATATTACCATAAAATACATTTTATTATTCTATAAAAGAATAATAAAATAATATTATTATAGTATAATGTAATTTGACAGAATTCAGTCAGTTTGCGGGATGTATAAAAAGTATTATGGAAGAGTGAGAAAATGAAACGGATAGTATCAATTATTTTTGCAATACTGTTCTGTCTGACATTGCCCGTTATGTGTTATGCTGACAACATATACATAGTTGAGGACGAAGAGGATGATTTTGTCCCTCAGATTCCTACAACAACCACAAAGCCTGCAGAAACTACAACGGCAGGAAAAACGGATTCCCTTTTCGGTGACATGGAAGGGCTTGATAATATTCTTGGTGACTTTTCCGGAATGCTCGGCAACGGAATTGATTCCATCCTTTCAGGCTTTGAAAACGGATTCGATTTTGATTTTAATTCCGGCAACAGTGATGACCAGGAGCAGGGGAATAATCTTCAGCCGATTAATCCCGGTGAAGCGGAAACAGTAAAGCCTGCAGTCACAACATCACCTGACAGTCAGACTCAGAACGGACAGGCTTCCGCACAGACGGAAGGTACAACAAAGCCTTCACAGGCTGATGCAGAGCTTCCTTCGGTGCTGATTGTCAATCAGGGTAACACCTCCGATGACCGTATTTCGGGAAGCACACTGACACTTCTTGTGTTTGTTGCGGCAATTGTCATAATCATTCTTGCAGGTGCAATCGTGCTTGTGATAATGACAAAACGGACAGAATACAATTCATCCGTCAGAAGCCGTTCAACCATTCCCGGTGTTGAACAACCCGGTGCACTTGCACAGTTCCTTGAAGACGATATCAAGGATGACGGAAAAGACTACGGTAATATTAATTATTGGGAAAATGAATGATGAAAAAGCTTAATTTCAGAATCGTTATTACGGCTGTGCTTATACTTGCAATGGGTTGCACATTCGGTGCTGCAGGGGTGTCTGCACTGTCACCGGACGGCGAAAGCATTCTCAGTGAGCTTGCTTCTGCAGGCACATCTCTGGGAATCAATATCGACGGCATTGTCAGCACAACGGCAACAACCACGGTGCCCTCTTATTCAGGCAATGCTCAGAATGACCTTGCTGAATTCCTCGACAGTCTCGGTTTTGATTACAGCGAAGCATCAATTATTGAAATTACGGATTACATCCTCAACAGACATGGTACTTTTGAGGACTGGATACATGACAGATACGGTGAAGATGTGAATGTTCCCGTTTCAGTCAGAGGAATGACAACAACGGAAATTGTCATGTTCCTGATGGGTAATATCCTTTACCCGGACCAGACAAGAGCGACTACTACAAAATATGTTTTTTCCACAAACGGAAGATACACAACCACAACAAAGCCTGAAACCACAACACATGAAGCTGTGACAGTGCCTACGGCAACCCGTGACAATGAAACGACCACAGCTGAAACAGTAAAATACCTTAACGGTGATGTTGACAATGACGGTAAGGTCTCGGCATCTGATGCAAGGCTGACACTCCGTGCGGGGGCAGGGCTTGAAAAGCTTTCACCGCCTGCGGCAGAAGCTGCAGATGTCAACGGTGACGGTCGTATAACGGCAAAGGATGCAAGAAGTATTCTCCGTTATGCGGCAAGACTCTCAGACGGATTCTGATATTGAATATAAACGGCAGGAACTCACTTACAAGAGGAGAATGTTCATGAAAAATTGCCTTAAAAAAATAATGATCTGCGTAATGGCTGTTGCCTGTGCATGCAGTGTACATATTTCGGTCAATGCGGCTCCCAATGACAATCCCCTTAACTGGGATGCTATCGGGAATCTTATTTCCAGTCTTTTGAATCCTAACAATACAACTCAGCCCGCAGAAACAACAACTGTCGCTGACCCTAATACGACAACTGCTCCGAATGCCACAACAACTGACCCTGTCAACAACATGGGAACGGGGACTGTTCCGTCTTCATCAACAACAAACTATCCTACAGTGGCTCCCAATCAGGATCCCGTAGGCGAGCTTACAACAGTGCCTCACACTACAGAGCCCTTCGGCGAAGAGGATTCTTCTTACGGCTCTCTCATCGGTCTTCTTGAGCAGGACTCTGCAGCAGTGATTGTACAGACTCCTACTGAAACATTCACTCTCAATGCAGGACTTGTTGTCAACAACGGCGAAGATGATGACGGCTTCACCTGGCAGCAGGCAGCCCTTATAGCGGCAGCAGTTCTCTTTGTTATTCTTGCAGCTCTTATTGGTGCACTTATCGTGCAGAGAAGCAAGAGAATCAAGGAAGAAGAGGAAGACAGACGCAGACAGAACAACATGGCTTCGTCCTCATCATCAGCTCCCGTACCTGTTGAAGTTATGACTCCCGAAAGAATTGCAGAGCTTCTCGGCTCAGCAGTCAATGCAAACCGTACTTCAGCTCCTTCACCTGCACCGTCAGCTCCCGTTGATATGCTCAATATGACAAGTGAGGAATCAGCAGCGGCAATCAAGGCTGCAATCCTTATGGGACAGCTTTCACATTCATATTCAGATCCTCTTATCAGAAAATATACTGAAGAGCCCGTTATGTTCTCACCCGTTTCAAAGGTTAATCTTGATGATGGTGTTACGGGTGCCCAGATTCTTGAAGCAACTGACTCAATGCTCAGTGATATCACAGGTAATGAGAAATACGCTTCGGATATAAGCGGTCTTCATGTTTCAACAGATAACATTGATGACATTCTTGCTGAGGATGCTCCCGCAAAGGTATGCCCCGAATGTCAGAATCCCGTTCCGGCAGGCGACGTCTTCTGCCATGCATGCGGTGCATATGTAGGATAAAATGATCTTCTGAATAGTGTATATTATGCCCGGATTTATTCCGGGTTTTTTTGTATAACAGAAAACATATTTCAGTATATTTAAACGATTATATGTACTATTGATTTGTTTTTCGGATACGTTGGTTGTCGAAAACAGATCAATTATTTTTTTCCTGACAGTTATTTGTTGACAAGTAATAAAAAAAAAGGTATTATATTGTTGAATTATAAAATATTTTATGATTTGCAGTTTTTTTTGTAAGGGAATGATTTCATGAAAAAGATTACAGCGTTATTACTGTCATTGATTATTGTTTTCAGCTTCAGCGGATGCTTTAGTCTTCCCGATGATTATGTCGAGAAAGATAATTCTGTTGAAGAAATTGAAAGTGAAAAAAAAGATAATGACGATGATAACGGCAAAAAAGAAAACGATGCGGATGCATCCCTTGAATCTGAGCTGATTTTTTCATTCAACGAAAAGCTTGAATATGTCGGAGATGAGGCCTTGGTTTATGTTAAAGATGATAAATACGGTATCATAACTTCCGATGGAGATATTCTTGACGCTGAGTATACAGATTATATAGCTCTCCAGGATGACCATTTTAATGTGTCAAGAAAAGTTGTTACAGACTATAACAATCCTGCAAATGTGAATGTCACAGGGGTTATAAACAAAAAGGGAGAAATGGTTGTTCCTGAAAAGTATTACGGAGCAGAAGCACTCAATGACAGACTTTTTGTTGTGTACACTGTGGATGGCATTGTTACTGATAAAGAACAAGCTGTTACATATCGTTCTGAATCAGGAGATCAGTATGATTTCTCATATCCCTCTGACGGTGATACTCTTTACAGCGGAAAATGGGAAATCTATGATGCAAAAGTTAATGCTGTCATTCCCGGACTTTCAGGTACAAAAATGGATGACATCAGTGCACACGGTAATGTTATTGATGTTAATTGGGAAAAAGAATATTTTGTTGACGGAAGTGAACTCAGCGAGGATATAATAGTATATTCCAACGGCTGCTATGAAGACAGAAGCAACAAGGAAAAATACATCATGTATGATGAGAATTCAGTAAAGCTTTTTGAATACAATCATGATGAAATCCGTATTTCCGGTCCGTTCTGGAGCAGTCCTGATTATTTTTCTGTTTATGATGATTCGCATAAATATTATGTCATGGATAAGTCCGGTAATATTATTTCGGAAGCATTTTCAGAATATATTTCAGATCTGTATCTTGATAAATATGTTGCGATAGAAAAGAATTCATGTTATCAGGTGTTTGACTTTGACGGTAATGAAATTATTGCACCCACATATACAAATATTGATGTAGATGAGATTTTCGGCGTGGAAATTCTTCTTATGAGTAACGGTACAGAGTATGCTTATATGGATGCAGACGGAAAAATGCTTGCGTCAACACCTGCAGATGAGGAATACGAAGTTTCTGAGATGGTTATTGCAAAAAAGAACAATAACATCAAAGACTGTTTTAATGTCAGTACCGGCAAGTTCGATCTGGAACACACTTCACCGATGTGGCTTCCCTGGTGTGTTGAAACTTCACAGGAATCAAACGGAATTAAATACGGTGCTGCAGATATACTTTCAGGCAAAGAGCTTGTTGAATGTAAATATAACAAGTTGTATGTTTTCGGTGACAGAATTGTAGCCTATGATGCAGTTGATGCCGATAATAGTTACGATGTATATCAGATAACTGCGAAATAATATTTACAGACACAGAAAACCTGTTTACAGGAAAAATATTTTGTAAAAAAAGGAATGGTTGTTGTGAAAAAAATAATTGCTTTATTACTCGGACTTGTTATGATTTTCAGCTTCAGCGGCTGCTTCAGTCTGCCTGAAGATTATGAAGATAACAACGATGATGTTGTTAATGATTCTGACGAGGAAGAAACAAAGAAAAAGGAAGACGACAAAGGTGATGCGGAAGATGCCCGTCTTGTTGCTGATAAAATTGACAATTTCGATTTCGAAATAACAGAGTGGAACGGTACTTCGGCAGTTTGCAAAAAAGGCAGTGAATATGCCCTTGTTTCTGCAGAAGGTGAGGTCAGCGAAAACACATTCACACTTGTTGATTATATATCTGATGGATATTATGCTGTTTCTACCGAAAAAACAGAACTGACAACAGAGCCGGAATCAAGAAATGTTTTTGGTGTTGCAGGTGTTGATGGCGAAATTATTGTTCCTGAGAAATATGCACATATCAAGTGCCTCAATGACAGATTTTTCCTTGTAACCAGCGTAACTGAAATAACAGAAGATAAGGATGACGCAATTCTTTACCTTACAGACGACATGTTTTCACTTGAAGCTTCTGAAGATGATATTCTTTATGCCGGTAAGTGGGAAGTTTATGATGTTGAGGAAGAGGATGTCATTCCTGACCTCTCGGGAGACGAACCCACAAATGTAACAGCATATGAAAACATAATCAGTGTTGATTATGACGGATATTATAAGGCTGACGGTAACGAATTGCCTGACAGTGCAGAGGTTTTTAAGAACGGATGCTACAGTATCGAAGAAGACGACAATGTAACAGTTTACAATGAAGACTATAAAAAACTGTTTTCAAGTAAAGATGATTTCTATATCTATGAAAGTGCTGAAAGCAGTCCCGATTATTTTATTGCCGAAGATTATGATTCGGACGGGCAGTACCTGATGGACAAAAAAGGCAATAAGGTTTCAGAAATAATTGAAGGCACTATAAGCGATGTATTGTTTGATGAATATATTGTTTCATATCAGGATAGCAAATACGGTCTTTATGATTTTGACGGTGAAGAAATCTTTGCCTGTGACTACAGATATATAGAAGTTGATACACAGTTCGGTATTGAAATCCTTGCTCTCAGGACAGACACAACCGTTACATACGCATACTGTGACGGTACAGAAATTGCAAAGGCAGAAGTTGAATCGGGTTCATACTTTGACTGTATGATTGCCGAAACAGAAGACGGAGATGAGACTGTTTATTTCAACCTGGAAACAGGGGAATTCGATGTCAGAAATGCACGCCATATATATAATAACAACTGGTGTCTGGAATCAGAGACTGAAACTGATGATTCAACTAAATACGGTGTTGTTGATATAATTACAGGCGAGAGCCTCGTTGAGAATAAATATTCGGATATTGTTGCATTCGAAGGATATATTGTCGGAAATTGTGGTGACGGCACATATGATTTCTATGAAATAAAGGTTGAATATTAAAAAACAGGAGGGTTGTCAAGTGACAGCCCTCCGTTGTTATTATTTTTTGTCAAAAACTATTTCATTTTCTCTTACGGTGCAGATGTATTCGTTTCCTGAAACGATTTTGTCTTCAAGCATAAGCTCTGACAGTCTGTCTTCAATTTCAGACCTGACAGCTCTTTTCAGAGGTCTTGCACCGTAGACCTCGTCGAAGCCTGCATCTGCAATTTTGTCTGCGACCTCATCGGTGAATGAAATGGTGATATCAAGCTCAGCCGTGCGTCTTCTTACATCCTCAAGAAGCTTTTTCGCAATCTGCCTGATGTCTTCCTTTGACAACCGTGAGAAGACTATGATATCGTCAATTCTGTTGATGAATTCGGGACGGAATGTCTTTTTAAGCTCGCCCATGACTGCTTCACGGATTTTTTCAAAGGACATTGATGTGCCTGAGTTTGCGAAACCCATTGAGGACTGCTTGTCGGTGATAAGCTTTGCGCCGACATTGGAGGTCATAATTATGACTGCATTTTTGAAGCTGACCTTTCTGCCCTGAGAATCAGTGAGAATACCGTCATCGAGAATCTGTAGCATCATGTTGAAAACATCTGGATGTGCTTTTTCGATTTCGTCGAACAGAACTACGGAATAGGGCTTGCGACGGATTTTCTCCGTCAGCTGACCGCCCTCCTCAAAGCCCACATATCCGGGAGGGGAGCCCACAAGACGGGACACATTGTGCTTCTCCATATATTCGGACATATCAAGCCTGATGATTGCGTTTTCGTCACCGAAAAGTGCTTCTGCAAGGGCTTTGCAGAGCTCTGTTTTGCCCACACCCGTAGGGCCGAGGAAAACAAAGGAGCCTATCGGTCTTTTCGGGTCCTTGAGACCTGTTCTTGCACGCCTTATCGCTTTTGAAACTGCAGTGACAGCTTCATCCTGACCGACAATACGGTTATGAAGCTCTTTTTCCAGCTTCAGCAGACGCTGACTTTCTTCGGTTGTCAGCTGACTTACGGGAATACCTGTCCACAACGCTACGATTTCTGCGATTTCATTTGTGCCGATTTCACCTGATGCATGGCTCTGTGTTTCTTCCCATTCGGCTTTGAGCTCGCTGAGCTTTTTCTGCAGCTCCTTTTCCTTGTCCCTGAGTGATGCAGCTCTTTCAAACTCCTGAGAGTTCACGGCTGATGTTTTTTCTTTTGAGATTTCGTTTATTTCATCCTCAAGGGCTCTGATTTCATCGGGCGGAGTAAAAGCCCTGAGTCTTACTCTTGAGGAAGCCTCGTCTATAAGGTCAATGGCTTTGTCGGGCAGGTAACGGTCACCGATGTATCTTGCGGAGAGCTTAACGGCTGCATTGATAGCATCATCGGTGATTTTTACCTTGTGATGTGCCTCGTATTTGTCACGAAGGCCTTTGAGGATATCAACAGCCTCTTCTTCTGTGGGCTCACCTACGGTAACGGGCTGAAAACGCCTTTCGAGGGCAGCATCCTTTTCAATGTTTTTTCTGTATTCCTCAATTGTTGTTGCGCCGATAACCTGCAGCTCGCCTCTTGCAAGGGACGGCTTGAGAATGTTTGCGGCATCTGTTGCGCCCTCTGCCGAGCCTGCACCTACAATGGTGTGGATTTCGTCAATAAAGAGAATCACATCACCCGATTTTGTGACCTCCTCAACACAGTGCTTGATTCTGTCCTCAAAATCACCTCTGTATTTTGTGCCTGCAACCATACCCGTCAGGTCAAGAGAGATTATTCTCTTATTTTTAAGAAGCTCGGGTACTTCATTGAGAGCAATTTTGAGTGCAAGACCTTCTGCTATGGCAGTTTTGCCCACACCGGGTTCACCTATAAGGCAGGGATTATTCTTTGTCCGTCGTGAAAGAATCTGGGTAACTCTTTCGATTTCCTGCTGTCTGCCGATAACGGGGTCGATTTTGCCCTCTTTTGCAAGAGCAGTCAGGTCTCTGCCGTATTTGTCAAGGGTGTCTGTTTTGCTTCTGCCGTTTGAAGACGGGTGGTATCCTGTCGGCTTGTCGGTTTCTCCCGAAACAGCCATTGAGATATCGTTTGTGATGTCTGATAATGAACCGCCGAGCCTGACGATGATTTTTGCGGCAAAGCTCTGTGATTCCTTTATCACTGCAAGGAGCAGATGCTCCGTTCCCACAAGGGGCATGCCTGAATTTCTTGCTGTAATGATTGATGTTTCAATTATATTTTTGCTTCTCGGAGTGAAGTCGTCGGGTGAAAGCTCCGTGGGCATTCCGATGCCGACAGATGCCTTGACGGCGTCCTCAGTTTTTCTGAAGGTGATTCCTCTTGAATGGAGAATCACGGAAGCGGTTGATGATGTATCCTTGAGAATACCCAGCAGTAAGTGCTCACTGCCGATGTATGTGTGACCTAAGTCTTCAGCAGCATTGACAGCGTTGTTCAATGCCACATTTGCCTTTTCGTTGAAACCTGTGAATTTATACACGGTCTGTCAATCCTTTCTGTAAATCAGAATTTATCAATGAACAATTTACAATTTACAATGTACAATGATTTACAAAAAACCGCCTGTATCGCTACATCTGCACGATTGTAAATTGTACATTGTACATTGTTAATTGGTTCGACAAATTACTGTTTTCCAAACATTTCCTCTCTTACGGTCTTTGCTCTGATTTCGTCTCTTTCATCGCCTGAGAGGTTTTCGCCGTTTACACATGCAAGTGTTGCTGCCTGCATTGTTTCTGTCAGTTCATTCATTTTTGCAATGTCTGCATCGATAATGCCGTAAACAGCGCCAAGTCTTACCCATGAGAAGAGGTCGAGCATTTCTTCTGTGCTCAGAAGTCTTGCAGAGGAAAGAATTCCGTATGCTCTTGTGATACGGTCAAGAATATTCACATTTTTGACGAATTCCTCACCTGCGGCACGTTCCTGAGTCGCAATCTGCATTGTGAGTGCCTTCAGGTTGTCAAGAGCTGTTGCTTCGGATATGCCGAGTGTGACCTGATTGCTAAGCTGGAAGATGTCGCCCTTTGCATTTGTGCCTTCACCGTATGTGCCTCTGATTGTAAGACCGAGCTTGCTGAGAGTTGATGCAAGCTTGGGAATCTGACCGCATTTTGCAAGAGCAGGGAGATGCATCATGACAGATGCTCTCATGCCTGTGCCGAGATTTGTGGGACACTGTGTGAGATAACCGATTCTTTCGTCAAAAGCATAGGACAGCTTCGAGTCAAGAAGGTCGTCGATTTTGTTTGCAAGGTCAAATGCTCCCTCAAGGTCAAGACCTCCTCTGATAACCTGAATACGGATGTGGTCTTCCTCACAGAGCATGATGCTTACTGATTCATCTTCTGAAAGAAGAAGTGCTCTGCCTTTTTCGGGAGACGCAAATTCGGGGCTGATGAGATGTCTTTCTGCAAGTGCAACAGCCTGCTTGTGTGAAAGGGAATCCATTTCAATATAATGAAGCTTTATTCCCGATACATCACTGAGTGCATCACGGACTGTCTGACAGACTCTCTGTCTGCCCTCTGTGTCAAGACGGCAGGGGAAAGGGAAGTCTGTGAGGTTACGTGCAAAACGGACTCTTGTGCTCAATATGATGTCGTTATGTTCGCTTTTGTTATACCACTTATTCATTATTATCCCTCCATAGCCCTGATTTCATCCCTGAGACGGGCTGCTTTTTCAAAATTCTGCTCATCGATTGCTTTGTTTAGCTCTGCCCTGAGTGATGAAAGTCTGTGGGCGTTTTTGACATCCTCGCCGGCACCCATGGGAATCTTGCCCTGATGCTCTGTCTTTCCGTGAATTCTCTGAATAGAGGGACGGAGCTTGTCGAAGAATGTTCTGTAACAGTCAGCACAGCCGACCTTTCCGCTTTTTGCGATGTCATCAAAGGAGCATCCGCATTTTTCGCATCTGATGACACGGTTGCTGAGCTTGCTGACGGGGACATCGCCGAAGAAACCGCTGAACAGGTCTCCGAGACTCAGACCCATGCCTGAAAACATGGAGCCGTATCCCATTGCCGATGCACAGTGTGAACAAAGATGTGTTTCGGCTGTTTCGCCGTTGATTATTCTTTTAAGATGAGTTGTTGCTTCGTTTTTACCGCAATTCTGACATAACATAATATATCTCTCCTTTTTTTGAATCAGAATTTGTAGGGATAGTTAGGAGTGTGGAGTTAGGAGTTAGGAGTTTCGGAAGCCCTACGGGCTTGGATTATAAAATGGGGTTTAAGGGGCTTGCCCCTTCCTTAACTCCTCACTCCTCATTCCTCACTCCTCACTTATTAATTTGTCGAGGGTACCTCGACAAATTACTGTTTATCTGTCTGCAAGAAGCATCTGCTTGAGTACAGAGGCTCTTATTCTTCCTCTGAATTCAGGCGGGATTGATTTGTAGCAGGTTTCATTCATGGCGGCAAGAATAAGTTTTGCCGTTTCTGCCGAAATAAAATCACCGTGATTAAGATTTATAATGATTGCTCTTGCTGATTGTTCGCCGATTGAGTCGCCTACGGAATTAATTATATGCATGAGCATCTGCTCTCTTGCTGAATAATTAATCCGCGTTATTTTGATATATCCGCCGCCGCCCCGTCGGCTTTCTACAGTATAGCCGTTTTCGGGTGTGAAACGGGAGGATATTACATAATTAATCTGGCTGGGAACACAGCCGAGCCTTTCAGCAAGTTCGTTACGCTGAATCTCTGCTCTGCCTGTTTCCTCAAGCATTGCAAGAAGCATTCCTGCAATTTCATTGCTTATGCTCATATTATCATCTCCGTTGAGTGTTTGACTTTGACTTTCTTTGACCTTGCGATTTTATTATAATGATGTTTTTCAGAATTGTCAAAGGTCAGAAAAGGTCAAAATAAGGATGAAAATCTCCGGAATCTGAAAATAGCTTCCGGATTCTTTGTATTTCTTTAATTTTTGCTAAAGATTAATGTTTTCTTTGTTTATGTTAGTCGGGATTAATGTGTGATTATTGTATAAAGTCAATATGCACATTATTTTTTTTCAAAAAGGCGTAAATTTTTCTTGCCGATATGAAAAAATTCTTGAAATGATAAAAGAAAAGGTTTATACTATATAACATAATTCAAGTTAAATCATCTTTTTTATACATGAGGAAAAATACTATGGATTCAAACAAAAGACCTGATTCAATGGCTCGTATAAACACTGTTGAGCTTGCTGAGAAGTTTATTGATGAACAGGTAGCAGCAGTCCGTGCGCAGGTTGGTGACAAGAAGGTTCTTCTTGCTCTCTCAGGCGGTGTTGACTCATCAGTTGTTGCAGCACTTCTTATCAAGGCTATCGGTAAGCAGCTTGTGTGTGTTCATGTTAACCACGGCCTTATGCGTAAGGGTGAAAGCGAGCAGGTTATTGAGGTTTTCGGTAAGGCACTTGATGCAAATCTTATTTATGTTGATGCAACAGACAGATTCCTTGACCTTCTTGAGGGGGTGAGTGACCCCGAAAAGAAGAGAAAAATTATCGGTGCAGAATTCATCAAGGTTTTTGATGAGGAATCAGCAAAGCTTGACGGTATTTCTTTCCTCGCACAGGGTACAATCTATCCCGATATCCTCGAAAGCATCAAGCAGGCAGAGGGCAAAAAGGCTGTCAAGTCACACCATAATGTCGGCGGTCTTCCCGAGGATATGGCTATGGAGCTCGTTGAGCCTATCAAGCTTCTTTTCAAGGACGAAGTAAGAATCGTCGGTGATGCTCTCGGTCTTCCTCATAATATGGTTTACCGTCAGCCCTTCCCCGGCCCCGGACTTGGTGTCCGTTGCCTCGGTGCAATCACAAGAGACAGACTTCATGCGCTCTGTGAAGCAGATGCAATCCTCCGCGAAGAGTTTGAAATTGCAGGTCTTGCATGTAAGGTATGGCAGTATTTCATTGCAGTACCCGATATGAAGAGCGTCGGTGTCAAGGATGACAGCCGTTACGAAGGCTGGCCGGCAATCATCAGAGCTGTCAATACAACAGATGCTATGACAGCAACAATCGAAGAAATCCCTTATGCTGTCCTTCACAAAATCACAGCCCGTATCACAAACGAAGTCGAAGGCATCAACCGTGTCCTCATGGACCTCACCCCCAAGCCCACAGGCACAATTGAGTGGGAATAAATATAGTTGTTTCAGCAAATTTGATTTATCCTCTTCGGGGCAATTTCTTTTATCCTTTCGCAATTGGATGAATCAAGCAATATAGTAATTTTGAAGACCTTGTGTCATCGGCAACGATGACCAAGGTCTTCTTTTTTGTCGCAAGAGAGACCTTGACCACAAACCATTCGCAAGATTAGACCTATCCTTGCCAAAAACCTTTATTTTTCAGCATATTTTCCCCTTTTTCTTCTCTTTTCGTGGAGAAGAATCCTTGCCAATCGCTTTTGTTTTCTCAATATTTTCTTGAATGAAAACGGAAAAAAGAACGGTTGGGACGAGAAATTTCCTTGCCAAAAGTGGCATCATCCTCGCTAAAAATGCAGAGGAAATGCAGAAAGGAAAAGGATAAGAATTTTTGCCTTGATGAAACTAAAAGGAAAATGGCGAGATAATAGTATAATTTTTAGCTGACTGATTCGGAATCAGTCAGCTTTTTTATGTTTTGTGGTTTAATGTTTTTGTAGATTATAATATTTTGTTTTTCAGGCATTAAGGTTCTGAAAGTAGATTCTGAAGATATACGGTGAAATATAAGTAATGTTTTTTAGCATGTTTAATAAAAATTGTTTACAATTCATTGTTGAATTATGCAAGTTGATATGTTATATTTAATATAAGAAAAAAAGTAATAAGAAGAGGCTGTTTTGAGGCAATGTATTTTGTTTCACAGAACAGCTTGTATTTTATTAAATGGAGGTCGGTCAGATTGAAAACTTGGCAGAAGGCAGTTTTTTTGATTGTACTTGTAGGATTTATTATTGCGTCCGTTACAATTTCATTCATTTCCATGGCAAGAGCTCCCTTTGAATTTGAATATCAGACGGCAGCTGAGGGTGAATACGGTATTGAAGGCTGGGTGTTATTCGGCTTTAACGGCAATACTTCCACAAGGGAGGTACATATTGACTTTGTCCGTGATGCAGACGGCAACAATCCTGACGAATCAAAGCCTGTTTCGGCAGTGGGAAAATTCACAATAAACACCGATGAATATGTTGAAATCATTTATATCGGCAAGGATGTCAAGTATATAGATGAAACATCGTTCTTCTATTGTAAAGAGCTCAAATCGATTGAGGTTGACGAAGCTAATGAGCATTTTACTTCAGTTGACGGTGTACTTTACACAAAGGATATGAAAAAACTGATTCTTTATCCTATCAGGAAAGCGGAAACCTCATACGCAATTCCCGAAGGTGTTGAAAGAATTGCTGCCGATGCATTTTATAAAAATGAAACACTTGAGGAAGTGAAGTTGCCCTCAACTCTTAAAGAAATCGGAGATATGGCTTTCTTCAAATGCAAGAATATAGGACTGGTCACACTTCCTGACGGACTTCAGAAAATCGGTCCTGATGCATTCAGCTATTGTCAGGGGATGTCTCCGGTTATGTATATTCCCGATTCGGTTACGGAAATCGGAAGCTTTGCTTTCTATTCCTGCTCCAATCTCAAGGAATTCTACATGGGAGCAGAGAGTGAAGAGCAGATAACCGCAGGTGACAGCTGGCTTCCCAAAAACATTAAAAAGGTTGCAATCAATGTCGCACCTGAGGCTCAGTACGGCAAGACAAGAGAAGAATCGCTTGCGAGAATAAATGAGCTTACAGCGGAAGGAGGAGAAAGCTGATGGCAAAATCCAAAAACAAGGATAAGATGAATATCTTTCAGGAAATGAAAAAATATTGGAACACTCCTGCTGAAGGTAAATATGTTCCGTATAAAGAATATTTCTCAATTTTTGCTGCAGTGGGCGGCGATTACACATTGAAATATCTGCAGAGCTTTCTTTCTTTCGGTACGGGCTGTTATCTGATTGCATATTATTACGAAATTCCTCTTCTTACGTTCAGCGCAATAAATGTATTTTTTATTGCAACAACATATTTCTGGAATCTTCTGTCCATGGGTGTTGATGCAAACTTAGGCTTTCTGCCGAAAAAAATTGAACGGAAATATAATGCAGTATATCTGACATTTGCTGTATTGGGTCTGCTGTTGCTTGTTTTCGACCTGTCATTTATTGTTCCTGACAGTATTGCTTCTATATTGGATACCAGATGGAAAGGCATCAATACTTTCAATATTTTCAAAATCTTCGGTGCACATTTTCTTGCAAACGGTTGGAGCGGTTTCAGAAATATTCTTATCAGAAAGAAGCTTCTGAAAAAGCTCGGCAGATATAAAATTTTTGCCTATGCAAATGTTATTCAGTGTATCATCGTTGTAGTTCTTATCTGTACACTTCCTCTTTATAAGCTTCCCCTTACGGACAGAGTATGGACACTCTATCTTCTTTTCCAGCTTTACACAATATTCAATTATGTCGGCTTTACGCATTCTGTTTCAGACAATATCAGCCCCAATGCACAGGAAAGGCTGTATGTCCGTGCATTTCCCGTTAAAATCAGTCATTTTGTGCAGAATATAGTGAATGTCATTCTTCCCACACTCGCAGGCGTAATGTTCCTTGACGGCATAAAGGATATCGGTATGTTCAGATATCTTCTTCCCGTATTCTTTGTTGTTTCCTCGGGTGTTATGTTTATAGGTCTTCGCAATATCAAGGAAAGAATTCCTATGCCTCCCATTGAAAACAGGGAATATCTCTCATTCTGGCATTGTGTTTCGGGTATTTTCAAGAATAAATATCTGTGGATAACAAAAATTGCTGAGCTCCTTGACTCATTGGGCAACGGTATGCTTAATATGAAGACTATTCTTCTTATTTACACATGGCGTGAAACAGGACTTATCTTCTCACTTTGTGAAATACTTTATAAAATCTCGGGCAATCCCGGTGAATTCCTTGCTCCGTGGATAAGAAAACGATTCCAGTTCAAGCAGCTGATTGTTTTCAAGTACATTATCTGTGCAATAAGAAACGGTGTGTACATTCTTGCTATTCTTTTCCTGGGCAATACACATATTCTTTGCGGTGTTGCAATCTATGTTGCAATGTTCCTGAGTAATGTTCTTGAATCTGCAGTCAGTCTTGCACAGAGCGATAATAATATACGAGTCACTGACTACCAGATGTATCTTTCAGGAGAAAGACTTGAAGAATACCAGAAAATCATCACTTGGTTCACAACACCCATCACAACGCTTATTTCGCTTATTATCACTCTTATGTTCTAACGTGTCGGCTTTACATCTGACTGGGATGTTCTTTACAGGACTGATGTCAGAATGCAGTGTATGCTTATAGGTCTCGGCTTTGACCTTGTGGGCTATGTGCTGATGACACTTCCGTATCTGTTCATGTGGGATTTCTCCGACGAAAAGCATGCCCATATTATGGAAGTTCTCAAGCAGAGAGCAGAAGCAGGAAACAACGGAGACGCGGTTTCTGCTGAACAGCAGGCTGCGGCAGTAAACGCAGATGTGTCAGATTGATGATTTATAAACAGGAGTGAAGAAAAATGAGTACAGACGGATATAAATGGTATGCAGGTGTTCCCCATTGCCATACGGTTGCATCAGACGGCGGGCTTACATTGGAGCAGGTTATAGAAAAGGCTAAGAAAAGCAAGCTGGATTTTCTTATAATCACAGACCATAATGTCAATTGCAAGGATTTCCCTGAGGTTGACGGACTTACTCTCATTTACGGTGCCGAGCTTACAAAGCACGGCGGTCACTGTAATATGTGGGGTGTCAAGGATGTTATTGATAAAGAGGATTACGACACCTGCGAAAGCTATGAGGACTTTTTAAGAGTCAAGACAACGGCAGAAGAACGGGGAGCAGTAATCTGCATGAATCATCCCCATTGTAAGCAGTGTCCCTGGAGATGGGAAATGAAGGCTGAAGATGTTGATGTGCTTGAGGTATGGAATGCTCCCACACACTTTGACAACCTTGAATGCACAGAATGGTGGCATGAACAGCTGAGAAACGGTCACAAGCTGCCTGTTGTCGGCGGTAGTGATTACCACAGGGATTATGTTGTCACAAATCTTCTGACATGGCCTGTTACTTATGTTTATGCAAAATCAGATTCGCCTGAGGATATTCTTGATGCCATTGTCAAAGGACGTACCACAATTTGCTTTGATGTGGGTACAACATTCATTGATATGACAAGCGGTGATTCTGTCCTTGGCGACACCGTTAAGCTGACGGAAAAAACAGAAGTCACAATAAATGTCAGAAAGCTTCGCAGAAAGCATAAGCTGATTGTCTTCGACCGTGACGGCGAATGCTTTACATATACGGCAAAAAAGACAGAGGATTATTCTGTCACACTGCCTGTGAAAAAAGACGGATTTATGTGTGCCCATGTTGTGTTTGAACCGGGCTTCATATACAGCAAAATCCACGACATTGCAATTGCATCAAGAATTCCCGAGCAGAAGGGAATGGATTTGCCACCGTTGATTTTTGCTCAGAGCGGTGCAATGTATTTTGAAAAATAAATTATTTCATATTTATTCAACTGAAAGAATCTTCCGTACGGAGATTCTTACTTTGATTTGAACATCAGGAGGGCTGATTATGTCAGGAAAATATTCACATGTAATAGTTATCGGCGTTGACGGTGCAGGCAGTTGGTTCCGTGAGGCGGACACACCGAACTTTGACGCAATTTTTGAAAACGGAGCAGTTACATATAACGCTCTTTCATCGAATCCCACAATAAGCGCCGAATGCTGGGGCTCAATGCTTATCGGTGTCGGTCCTGAGGTTCACGGGCTTACCAACGGAATTGTATCTTCGGTTCCCTATGATGTGAAATCTCCCTTTCCCTCTCTTTTCAGAAGAATCAGAGAAGCATATCCCGATGCTGTTCTCGGCTCATTCTGTGACTGGAATCCTATCACTCACGGTATAGTAGAAAACAATATCGGCGTGTCACATGATACAGCTCCCGATACAGAGCTCACACCCGTTGTCTGTAATTATATAAGCGAAAACAAGCCTGATTTTCTGTTTGTCCATTTCGACAGCGTAGACGGTGCAGGACACAGGTCGGGATACGGACTTCCTGATTTTATTCAGCGTATTCATGAGGTCGATAAGCTTATCGGTGATGTTCACACTGCTGTCAGGGATGCAGGAATGCTTGATGAGACTCTTTTTATTGTCATTGCTGACCACGGCGGTGCAAACGACGAAAACTGCAAGGGCAGTCACGGCGGCTGGACAGACGGAGAAAAATATGTAACCTTTGCTGCAACCGGTAAAGGAATAAACAAAACTGAATTAGATGAAATGAATATCCGTGACCTTGCTGCTATTGTTCTGTATGCTATGGGAATATCATTGCCTGTCTTTGACGAAAACGGCTGGACATCACAGATTCCCGAGGGACTGTTTACCGATTACGAAGGGGAGTACCGTGATATATCACACCTGACAGGTGCCGCACCGAGAATTTCAAAGGTGCATCATGAATCAGAGCTTGTTTAAGGAGGAATGCTTTATGAATAAGCAGAAATTCAATTATGACTATTCAAAAATATTGTGGATGAAAATGTTCCTTGCAAAGCCTGATTACGAGAATAACACCTCCGAGGTGTTAATCAATTTCGAGCAGGCACTTGAAATAATAAAGAGAATAGATAATATCACTCAGCTTCAGAGCAGGTCAGGCTGTTGCGATTAAAGGAATATCCTGAAAGAGGTTGTAAAAGCAAATAGCGTATAGAATAAGGGGTTCTGCAGGTGTACAAAGTCTGCAGAACCCCATAATTACTATATTTCCTTGTCAATAAGCTCCGTAATGCCTGAAACGGTTCCGTCTGCAAGCTTTTTTATAAGGTCAACGCCGTTGTTCATTGCATAGGATCTGAATTCCTTTATCATAGCCATATCGTTGACATTGTCGCCGACAGCAATGACATCATCTTTTTCTGCATTCAGAATGCCGAGCAGATTATATATTCCCTTTGCCTTATCCATGTCTGCCCTTATAATATCGAGGCATTCACCGTTCTGCAATGGATTGACATATTCACCGAATTTCTCTTTTACAATTTCCGCTGTTTTCTCTGATTCTTCAACAGTGGGTTGCGCAGTGCTTATCTGATTGAAAAATGGTATCGGGGGCACATTTTCAAGGGTGTAGTCATCATTTCCGGTACAATCTTTTCTGTCAGCATATACAAAGCACGGGAAATCAGTTTGCACATGACAGCGGCGGCAACCGCATTCAAAGAGCAGCTCAAGAAGAGGAACGGCAATGTCACCGTTGCACCTGATATCGGAAACTCTTTCATTGTCGGAATTCAGGATAATTGCACCGTTGTTGGCTACAAAATAATCTATTATAAGCTTTTCTTTTTCCAGTATTTCAAGAGCATCAGCAGGGCCTCTTCCGCTGACAATAGTAAAAATGTTGCCTGCTTCACGCCATTTTTTTATAGCTTCTCTCTTTTTGTCATCTATTCCGCCATAACTCAGAGTGCCGTCGTAGTCACTTGCAATTATCTTCATGCTGAATAATCCCTCTTTGTTTTTTGTATATACTATATCATAACAGATGAGGATAATCAAGAAGCAGTGTAATTTATATTGAATTATCATGTATCAGATGTTATAATAATCATAAACAGAAAATACGGGGGTATATCCCGTTACGGAGGGATTATATGAAGTACCGTAAGGATAAAAACGGGAATGAACTGTCTGTTTTAGGCTTCGGCTGTATGCGTTTTAAAAAGAAAATGGGCAGAATTGTTATGGAAGATGCTGAACAGCAGATAATGAAAGCCTTCAACAGCGGTGTGAATTATTTTGACACTGCATTCATTTATCCCGGAAGTGAAGCGGCAATCGGTGAGATATTTGAAAAGAATAATATCCGTGACAAGGTGTATATTGCGACAAAACTCCCTCCTCAGCTTATGCGCAGTATTGATATTCTTGACAAGCTTTTCAATGAACAGCTAAAAAGACTCCGTACAGACCATGTTGATTTTTACCTTATGCATATGATGGCAGACATAAAGGTCTGGGAACGCCTTAAAAGTATGGGGATTGAAAAATGGATAGAAGAGAAAAAGGCAAGCGGTGCAATCCGTAATATCGGTTTTTCATACCACGGCAAGTCGGATATTTTCTGTAAAATTGTTGATGCATATGACTGGGATATGTGCCTTATTCAGTATAACTATTATGATGAACATACTCAGGCAGGCAGAAAGGGTCTTTATCACGCTCATGAAAAAGGTATTCCCGTTATGATTATGGAGCCTCTGCGTGGCGGACGGCTTGTGAATAATCTTCCTGCAGAAGCAAAAAATATATTTGCAGCACACCCCGTTCAGCATACACCTGCACAGTGGGCTTTCCGTTGGCTTTATAATCAGCCTGAAATTTCAGTTGTACTTTCGGGTATGAACTCCGATGAAATGGTGGAAGATAATATAAAAACAGCGTCGGAAACAGAAATCGGCGAGCTGACAGAAAATGATGAAGAAATGCTCAGAAATGTTGTAGGAGCAATAAACTCAAAAATGAAGGTCGGTTGTACAGGCTGCGGATACTGTATGCCCTGCCCGAAAAATGTCAATATAAGCGGAATTTTCTCAGCATATAACAGGCGTTATTCCGACAGCAGCTTCAAAGGCTTCAGAGATTATGTGAAATGTACAACAGGTAAGGGGAACGCTCCGGCATCAGCCTGTATCGGATGCGGAAAATGTGAGAGCCATTGTCCTCAGGGCATAGAAATCCGTAAAGAGCTGAAAAATGCAGAAAAGGACTTCGAGGGAGCTTCATATAAAGCTGTAAGCAGTGTTGTTGCAGTGTTCAAAAAGAAATAATATAATGAATTATTGAAATACAGAAAAGAGTTGATTGACTTATTTATTCAATCAACTCTTTTTGATTTTTATTCTATTCTTTGGAACAGAATGGATATTTCTTTTGTAATTTGCTTCGTTTTTACTGTTTTCTCCTGCCAAGTCAGATCAATCCAAAGCCAATCGGCTATTTTTTCAGAAGAGAAAGGAAGAAACGGATAGAGAAGAACTGCAATATTTGCAATCAGATATACACAGTCAGAAATTGTTTTTCTGCAATCAGCAATATTTTCTGTCCTTGTTTTCCAAGGTTGCTTTGAATCATAGTAAGCATTACCGAAACGGATAAGTTCAAATATTTCTTCGATTGCTTCACGGAAACAGCCTTTTTCTATTTTCTCACCCACCGAATCAAAAGCATTTTTCACATTTGCTCTGATTTCTTCATTGACTGATGTTTCCGCAATTTCAGCGTTCAGATACTTAACTGAGAATGCAAGTGTTCTGTTTACAAAGTTACCCCAAGCACCGACAAGCCCTGAATTATTCTGGGTCTTGAATTCTCTGAAGGAAAAATCAGCATCCCTTTTTTCGGGACCGTTTGCAATAAAGAAATATCTTATGGCATCAGGGTTGTAATCATCAGCCAGATCTTTAGCCCATACGGCATGATTCTGACTTGTTGATATTTTCTTGCCTTCAAGAGTAACGTATTCGCTTGATATAATTTCATCGGGCAGATGCAGAGTTTCACCGTGTGCAAGTAAAAGTGACGGCAGAAAAATGGTGTGGAACGGAATGTTATCCTTGCCGTGTACATAATAGTGTCGGCTGTTTGCTCCGAATATATCATTAAAATTAAGGTTGTTTTCTTCACATAATACAGATGTTGCAGAAAGATAACCAAGTACATTTTCTGCCCATATATAAATTTTCTTGTCCTGATAACCTTTCTTCGGAACATCAATACCCCAACTCAAATCTCTTGTTATTGCTCTGTCACGAAGCCCTTCATCAATATATCTTTTTGTGAAAGCAACGGCATTTTTACGCCAATACGGATGCGAGTTCAGGAACTCAGTAAGCTCATCTTTAAGCTTTGATATAAGAAGAAATATCTGTGTTGTTTCATTAAAAATGATAGAGGTATCACATTCGGAGCATTTTGGATTTATAAGTGAATCTGCATCAAAGATTTCGCCGCAAGCATCACATTGGTCACCTCTTGCAGATTTACCGCAAACAGGACATATTCCGACAACCAATCTGTCTGTAAGTACCTGCTGACAAGTCGGGCAATATGCTTGTTTTACGCTTCTCTCTTCAATATATTTACTCTCGTACAACTTTTTATGAAAGTCTGTGACGAAAGCCTTGTGCATTTCATCTGTTGTTTTGGTGTATAAATCATAAGAAAAGCCGAGCTTTCTGAATACATCACAAAATTCGTTATGATAGAATTCACTGATTTCTTCAGGTGTTTTGTTTTCTTGTTTTGCTCTTATGGTTATAGGTGTACCGTGACAGTCGCTGCCCGACACATAGAAAACTCTGTCACCTTTCTGTCTGAAGTAACGGGCAAGCACATCACCCGGCAATAGTGCTGCTAAATGCCCGATATGGAGCGAGCCGTTGGCATACGGCCACGCTCCGCCGATAATAATGTTGTTCATGTTTAATTCCTCATTTCTTTAGTTTAGTAACATTCGTGTAAATCAGTTTTGCAAATAAAAAAACGCTCTCACCCCCATACAAAGTACAAGGGACGAGAGCATTACTCACGTGTTACCACCCTAATTCACCTGTTTCTCACGACAACAAGCCTTATCAAGTTCGGACAGGAAATGATCTGTCGAAACTCTATCGCTGTTACGGGCGATCCCGGCGTAGCCTAACATAATGCTCGGTACGCAGCTCAGAGACCATGTTCGGCAGAATTCACTTTACCCATTCACAGCACATCAAAAGATGATGGGATTCTCTGAAAAGCTTCAGATGCTTACTCTTTCTCGTCATTGCTATTGAATCAATAATATCAGATAATATTATAAAAATCAAGAATATAAGAGAGAAATCTGATAAATATGGTAAATCAATTTTAATTTTAATATAGCAAAATGGGATAATATCGGTTATAATAAAAACATAAAAAACGAAAGGATGTAAAACTTATGTCAGTGCTTCATATAAACAAAGAAAATTCTGACCTTATAAAAAACAGTGAAAAGACTGTTCTTCTTGATTTTTATGCTGATTGGTGCGGTCCGTGCCGTATGGTCGGCCCCATTGTTGAAGAAATTGCAAATGAAAGAGAAGATATTCTTGTTGCAAAAATCAATGTTGACGATGAACCCGACCTTGCAATGGAATTCGGTGTTTCAAGCATTCCCGCACTTTTTGTGCTTCGTGACGGCAATGTCGTGAATCAGGCTCTCGGTGCAAGACCCAAGCCTCAGATTCTTGCATTGCTTGACTGACGGGTAGCAAAAAATGGAACACATTTATGACATTATAATAATCGGCGGAGGGCCTGCAGGCTATACTGCAGCGCTCTATGCAGCCCGTGCAGGACTTGATACCGTTCTGCTTGAAAAAATGTCTGCAGGCGGTCAGATGGCTCTGACAGGGGATATTGACAATTACCCGGGTTTTCATAACGGTGTTGACGGCTTTACACTCGGTATTCAGATGCAGCAGGGTGCTGAGCGTTTCGGTGCAAAAACTGAATATGCAGAGGTTGAAGCTGTTGACTTTTCTGACAAAACAAAGAAGATTGTGACCGGTTACGGAACATATTACGGCAAGACAGTTATTATTGCCTCGGGTGCAAATCCCCGTGAGCTTGGTATTGACGGGGAAAAGGAGCTTATGGGCAGAGGTGTGCATTACTGTGCTCATTGTGACGGCAGATTTTATAAAGACAAGACCGTTGTTGTGGTCGGCGGCGGTAATTCTGCGGCGGCAGATGCACTTTATCTTGCAAACCTTGCAGAAAAGGTTTATGTTGTTCATCGCAGGGACACTCTCAGGGCAACAAAGATTTATCATGAGCCTCTTATGAAAGCTTCCAATGTTGAATTTGTCTGGGACAGCACTGTTTCAGGTTTTGTTTCCGACGGAAGAATTCAGGGTATAAAAGTTAAAAATAAACATTCTGATGCTGAAGCTGAAATTGCCTGCGACGGTGTTTTTATCAGCATAGGAAGAAAGCCTGCGACAGAGTTTCTTTCTGACTCTCTTATGCTCGACGGTAACGGATATATTGTTGCGGATGAATCAACAAAAACAAATATTGACGGTGTTTTTGCGGCAGGGGATGTGCGCACAAAAGACCTTCGTCAGATTGTGACTGCAGTTGCGGATGGAGCCGTAGCCGTGCATCATGCAGAGGAATATATAATGAATTTCTGATAAAAAAGTTGATTGACATTTTCGGTCAGTCAACTCTTTTTTTAGTTTTATCGGTCGATTTCGTCCTGAATAAAATACATGAACTGTGATTCTTCAACCTGTTCACGGTTGAGTCTGTCAATCATTTCAAGTACCTTTCCCTTATCCGTTGACACATCTTCAAAACTGACTGAAACGCCTGAAATCCCGTAGGATCTGACTGTAATGCTTTCAACAGTTATATCGGATTGTGTAAGTTCGTATTGCGGTCTGGATTCTGTTGTGTCTCCCATCTGATAAACTCCTTTTGTGGTTCAATGGATATATTATAATGATTATATAAAAATATATCAATTGCGAAAATCTACAAAACTGTCAAAATTTACCTTATGCAAAGTTGTTCCTTTTATAACTTGAATGATTGATATATCGGATTTTGTAACACAGATGTGCTTGATTTAATATATTTTTTTATTTGAGTTATCATAAAAATAAAGAAAAAAGTCCGTTTTTACGGACAAATCGGCTTAGGCTGAAAAATATGAATTCCGTCTGATGCTGAAGAAATAAATATTGCTATATATTTGAAAAAAGCATACAGATAATGTATAATACAGATAATACGGAAATAAGGAGTCATTATGTATTCACGGGTCTATGTTGAAATCACGAATATCTGCAATATGAGCTGTTCATTCTGTCACGGTCATTCAAGAGAGCCTCGCCGTATGACTGCCGATGAGTTTTCTCTGATTCTTGACAAGCTGAACGGACAGACAGATTACATATATTACCATCTTATGGGGGAGCCCCTGACTCATCCCGACCTGCCCTTGTTTGTGAAAACAGCAGGAGAGAGAGGCTTCAAATCGGTTATCACAACAAACGGCACACTCCTTGACAGAGTCGGTGATGAGCTTCTTGAATCGGGGCTTCATAAGGTCAGCTTATCCGTTCACAGCTTTGAGGACGGGACTGAGGAAAAGTTCAATAAATATATGAAAACCCTTTCGGATTTTGCCGTAAAAGCAAATGCAAGGGGAGTGATTGTTGTGTTCAGACTGTGGAATAAGGGCTTTGACGGCGGACGGAATGATGTGATTGTTGATTATCTGAAAAAGCATATTCAGGGTGAATGGAAAGATAATTCAAGGGGTATGAGAATCCGTGAAAAGATGTTTCTTGAGTGGGGCGACCGTTTCAGCTGGCCTGATAAAAATGCAGATGTGCAGGGGAGTGAGGTCTTCTGCTACGGACTCCGTGACCATTTCGGAATTCTTTGTGACGGCACCGTTGTACCATGCTGTCTTGACAGCGACGGCACAATAAATCTGGGCAATATCTTTAATGAAAATATAGAAGATATTCTGTCTTCCGACCGTGCAAAAAATATGAAATACAGTTTCGATTGCAGAAAAGCAACGGAAGACCTGTGCAGAAGATGCGGATATGCACAGAGGTTCAGGAAACAGTAATTTGTCAAACTGCACAAACGGGAGGGCGAAAGTTTGTCGCAGTTGTTGAAATATCCAAAAATCAGAAAATGGCTTGATTTTGCGGATTTTTTTGAAAAAACTCTTGCAATCCTTGGATTATTAATGTATAATATCAAAGCATGCGGAAAAGGATAGAGCGTCATTGCGCCCTTTTTTCGCATATACCATGCGATGATGTGGGATGTGGCTGCACTCAGATGCAGGAAACTCTCACGGAGTATGTCCGATTTCAAACCGGGCGAAATTTCCCGACAAGGGGCGTTTCTGTGCCTTAACCACGGAAAAGGCTGCGTCGGGACGAGGTATTTTTCTTCGTGACCCGGAAATATGTTTTTCCGGTTTTTAAAATGGAAAAACATGAAACACCCGGGTACGTTGATAGAAAATATCACGAAAGCCCGCCAAATTTTACAGGAGGCGACAAAAATGGCAGTTAAGGAAAAAATCAGAATCAGACTCAAGGGCTACGATCACAATCTCGTTGACAAAGCAGCAGAGAGAATCGTAGAAACCGCAAAGCGTACAGGTGCTCAGGTTTCAGGTCCCGTACCCCTTCCCACTGAAAAGGAAGTTGTTACAATCCTTCGTGCTGTACACAAGTACAAGGATAGCCGTGAACAGTTTGAGCAGCGTACACACAAGAGACTCATCGATATCCTCAGACCTTCAAACAAAACTGTTGAAGCTCTCACCGGTCTCGAGCTCCCCGCTGGCGTAGATATCGAAATCAAGCTGTAATCTACAGCAAACAAAAATCCGGATATATATACAATTATATATACCGCAGGTCAAGTTGACTTGTGTCAACCAATAATCTGACAGGAGGAAAAAACAATGGTAAAAGGTATTATCGGTAAGAAAATCGGTATGACTCAGATCTTCGACGCAAACGGCAAAGTTGTTCCCGTAACAGTAGTTGAAGCTGGTCCCTGCCCGGTAGTCCAGAAGAAGACCGTCGAGGTTGACGGTTACGCCGCAGTTCAGCTCGGCTTCGCTGTTCAGAAGCAGCAGCGTGTTTCAAAGCCCCTCAAGGGTCACTTTGCAAAAGCTGACGTAGCACCCCAGAAGGTTCTCAAGGAATTCAGATTCGCTGACACTTCCGCTTATGAAGCAGGCACAGTAGTTAAGGCTGATGTCTTCGCAGCAGGTGACAAAGTTGATGTCATCGGCACAAGCAAAGGTAAGGGTACAGCAGGTGCTATCAAGAGATGGAATTTCTCAAGACTCAAGGAAACTCACGGTACAGGTCCCGTAGCAAGACACGCAGGTTCACTCGGTGCTTGTTCAGACCCCTCAAGAGTTTACAAGGGAAAGAAACTCGCAGGCCACCTCGGTGCTGAAAGAGTTACAGTTCAGAATCTTGACATTGTCAAGGTTGATGCAGAAAACAACCTCATCGCTATCAAGGGTGCTATTCCCGGTCCTAAGGGCGGTTACGTTGTTATCGCAGATGCAAAGAAAGCGTAAGGAGGAAATAGGAAATGGCTAATATTAAAGTTGTTAATAAGGCCGGCGAGCAGGTTTCAGAGCTTACACTCAGCGATGCAATCTTCTCAATCGAGCCCAACACCTCCGTAATGCACCTCGCTGTTGTAAATTATCTTGCAAATCAGCGTCAGGGCACACAGTCAACACTTACTCGTTCAGAAGTAAGCGGCGGCGGTAAGAAGCCCTGGAGACAGAAGGGTACAGGCAGAGCCCGTCAGGGTTCAACAAGAGCTCCCCAGTGGTATCACGGCGGTATCGCTCTCGGCCCCAAGCCCAGAAGCTACAGCTTCACAATCAACAAGAAGGTAAGAAGACTTGCTATGAAGTCAGCATTCTCAGCAAAGCTTGCAGCTGATGAGCTTATCGTTCTCGATACATTCGCTCTCGACGCTGTTAAGACAAAGGATGTTGCAACAACACTCAAGGCAATTGATGCAGGCAAGAAGACACTTATCGTTCTTCCCGAAAAGGATGACGTCGTTTACAAGAGTGCAAGAAACATCGCAGGCGTTAAGGTTTCACTCGTAAGCACACTCAATGTTTATGATATGCTTAACTGCTCAAAGATCGTTCTCCTCAAGGACGCCGTTGCTAAGATCGAGGAGGTATATGCATAATGAAAATTGCACAGGATATCATCATCCGCCCTGTTATCACAGAAGAAAGCATGGCAGAAGTTGCTGAAAAGAAGTATACCTTTGAAGTAGCTAAGAGCGCAACAAAGATTGATGTTGCCAAGGCAGTTGAAAAGCTTTTTGAAGTTAAGGTTGCTAAGGTAAACACAATGAACGTTAAAGGTCACAAGAGAACATACGGCCGTTTCACAGGCTACAAGGCTGACTGGAAAAAGGCTATCGTTACTCTTACAGAAGATTCAAAGACAATTGAATTCTTCGACGGCATGTTCTAATCATTAAAAATCACACATTCAGACGGTGATGTATGGGTGCCGACCGCTAAGCTGTCTGAAACATAAAATCAGTCCGTATTCCGGACAAGAAAGGCGAGTGAAAAATAATGGCTATCAAAGTCTTTAAACCGACAACAAACGGCAGAAGAAACATGTCGGTTACAGATTATTCCGGACTTTCAAAGTGCGGCCCCGAAAAGAGCCTTCTCGAGCCCCTCAAGAAGCACTCAGGCCGTAACAGCTACGGAAGAATCACCGTTCGTCATCACGGCGGCGGAAATCGCCAGAAGTACCGTATTATTGATTTCAAGAGAAACAAGTTCGGTATCAAGGCAGAAGTTAAAACACTTGAATACGATCCCAATCGTTCAGCAAACATCGCACTTATCGAATATGAAGATGGTGTAAAGGCTTACATCCTTGCTCCCGCAGGACTTAATGTAGGCGATACAGTTGTAGCAGGCCCCGAGGCTGATATCAAGGTAGGTAACGCACTTCCCCTTGCTAACATCCCCACAGGTACTTTTGTTCACAACGTAGAGCTTTACCCCGGCAGAGGCGGTCAGCTTGCAAGAGCAGCAGGTAATGCAGCTCAGCTTATGGCTAAAGAGAACGGCTATGCTCTTCTCAGACTTCCCTCAGGCGAACTTCGTAACGTTCCCGCAATCTGTATGGCAACTGTCGGTACAGTTGGTAACGCAGACCACGAAAACGTTAAGATCGGTAAGGCAGGTCGTACACGCCACATGGGTATCCGTCCTACAGTCCGTGGTTCAGTTATGAACCCCTGCGACCATCCTCACGGTGGTGGTGAAGGTAAGTCACCCATCGGTCGTCCCGGTCCTGTAACACCCTGGGGCAAGCCCGCACTTGGTTACAAGACTCGTAAGAAATTCAAGCGTTCCGATAAGCTTATCGTAAAACGCCGTAACGACAAATAATCGGGAAAGGAGCTATTAATAATGGGTAGAAGTATTAAAAAAGGACCTTACGTGCAGCCCAAGCTGCTCGCAAGAGTTGAAAAAATGAACGAAGCCGGAGAAAAAATAGTTCTTAAGACATGGAGCAGAAGCTCTACAATTTTCCCGGATTTTGTAGGTCATACATTTGCTGTTCATGACGGCAGAAAGCATGTTCCCGTATATGTAACTGAAGATATGGTAGGTCACAAACTCGGTGAATTTGCTCCTACAAGAACATTCAGAGGCCATGCAGGTTCAAAGACCTCCAACAATGGTAAGTAAGTCAAAGGAGTGGAAATAATGGAAGCAAGAGCAAAAGCGACTTTCGTGCGTATAGCACCCCGTAAGGTCCAGATCGTTCTCGACCTTATCAGAAACAAGCCCGCTGATGAAGCTATGGCAATCCTTAAGTACACACCCAAGGCTGCGTGTGAACCCCTTGCAAAGCTTCTCAAATCAGCTATGGCTAATGCTGAAAACAACTATGATATGGACGTATCCAGACTTTATGTTGCAGAATGCAGCGTATGTCAGGGTCCTACACTTAAGAGAATCAGACCGAGATCAAAGGGTCGTGCATACAGAATCAACAAGAAGACATCGCACATCAACCTTGTTCTCAGAGAGTCTGAAGAATAATCGGGGAGGAGGACAAATTAAATGGGACAGAAAATTAATCCTACCGGTTTAAGAATCGGCGTAATCAAAGATTGGGAATCCCGTTGGTACGCTGACAAGAAGGACTTCGGTTCAAATCTTGTTGACGACTACAATCTCCGTGAGTATCTCCTCAAGGCACTTGCACCCGCAGGTGTACCCAAAGTTGAGATCGAAAGAGATCCCAAGAGAGTTCGTGTAAACATCCACTGTGCAAAGCCCGGCATGGTTATCGGCAGAGGCGGCGCAGAAATCGAAAAGCTCAAGGCAAAGTGCAAGGAGCTCCTCGGTGGTGACAAGGAAGTTTTCATTAACATTATAGAAATCAAGCAGCCCGATGCAAATGCTCAGCTCGTTGCTGAAAACATCGCAGCTCAGCTTGAAAGACGTGTATCTTTCCGTCGTGCGCTCAAGCAGGCTATCGGCAGAACAATGAAGCTTGGTGCTAAGGGTATCAAGACTCAGGTAAGCGGCAGACTTGGCGGCGCAGAAATCGCACGTAGCGAAACATATCATGAAGGCACAATTCCTCTTCAGACAATTCGTGCTGACATCGACTACGGTTTCGCAGAAGCACACACAACTTACGGCCGTATCGGCGTAAAAGTATGGCTCTACCGCGGTGAAGTTCTTCGTGACACACGCAGAGTAGGCTCAAGAAGAGATAAGAAAGAGAGGGCTTAAAAGATGTTACTTCCTAAGCGCGTTAAGTACCGCAGAGTACAGAGAGGCCGCCTTACAGGTAAGGCTATGCGTGGTAACAAGGTTAACTACGGTGACTTCGGTCTTGTAGCACTTGAGCCCGCTTGGATCACATCAAACCAGATTGAAGCTGCCCGTATCGCTATGACAAGATACACAAAGAGAGGCGGTAAGGTTTGGATCAAAATATTCCCCGATAAGCCTATCACAGAGAAGCCTGCTGAAACCCGAATGGGTTCAGGTAAAGGTTCTCCGGAATATTGGGTAGCAGTTGTCAAACCCGGCAGAGTTATGTTTGAAGTTGCCGGTGTAAGCGAAGAAGTAGCTCGTGAAGCTATGCGTCTCGCTGCAAACAAACTTCCCATCAAGTGTAAGTTTGTAACTAAGGAAGAACAGGGTGGTGAGCAGTAATGAAAGCCAGTGAAATCAGAAAAATGTCCGCCCAGGAGTTGGATGCTAAGCTTCTTGAGCTGAAGGACGAGCTTTTCAAGCTGCGCTTCCAGCAGGCCATCAACCAGCTCGAAAACCCCACACGTATCAGTGCCGTAAAGAAGGATATCGCAAGAATCCTTACTGTTCAGCGTGACGTTGAACTCCACGGCAAAGATGCTTGATAAGGAGGATATCGGTAATGGACAGAAATTTAAGAAAAACCCGTGTCGGCATGGTAACAAGCGACAAGATGGACAAAACAGTTGTTGTTTCAGTTAAAGACCGTGTAAGACACCCGCTTTATAAGAAGATCGTTAACCGTACTATCAAGCTTAAGGCTCATGATGAACTTAACGAGTGCGGTATCGGTGACCGTGTTAAAGTGATGGAAACCCGTCCTCTTTCAAAAGACAAGAGATGGCGTGTGGTTGAAATCATCGAGAAAGCTAAATAAGGAGGACTACCCATGGTACAGCAGCAGACACTTCTCAAGGTTGCTGACAACACAGGTGCTAAGGAACTTATGTGCATCCGTGTTCTCGGTGGTACCGGCAGAAGATACGCCAATATCGGCGATGTTATAGTAGCTTCTGTTAAAAAAGCTACGCCCGGCGGCGTTGTAAAAAAAGGCGATGTAGTTAAGGCCGTAGTTGTCCGTTCAGCTAAGGGCGTTCGCCGTGATGACGGCACATACATCCGTTTCGACGAGAATGCAGCCGTAATCATCAAAGAAGATAAGAACCCGAAGGGTACACGAATCTTTGGACCTGTAGCAAGAGAGCTCAGAGATCATGATTATTCAAAGATCCTCAGCCTTGCTCCTGAGGTTCTGTAATCGGGAGGTAAGATAATGAGTAAAGTACATGTAAAGACCGGCGATAAGGTTGTAGTTATCAACGGTAAAGACCGTGGCAAGCAGGGTAAAGTGCTTCAGGTAAGCCCCTCAGAAGGCAAGGTCATCGTTGAAGGCGTAAACATCGTTTCAAAGCATGTTAAGCCTCGTAAGATGGGCGAAGCAGGCGGCATCATCAAGGCAGAAAGCGCTCTTTATGCTGACAAGGTTCAGCTCGTTTGCCCCAAGTGCGGCAGACCCACAAGAGTAGGCCACATGATCGATGACAAGGGCAAGAAGTTCCGTGTTTGTAAGAAAGCCGATTGCGGCGCTAAGTTTGAATAATAAGGAGGAGCAAAACAATGGCAAGACTTAAAGAAATGTACAAAGCAGAAGTTGCTCCCGCACTTATGAAGAAATTCAGCTACAAGAGCGTTATGCAGATTCCTAAGATTGATAAGGTTATCATCAACGTAGGATGCGGTGAAGCAAGAGAAAATCCTAAGGCTATCGACGCAGTTATCCGTGACCTTGGTCTCATCACAGGTCAGAAGGCTGTAGTTTGCAATGCTAAGAAGTCAGTTGCTAACTTCAAGCTCCGTGAAGGTATGCCCAATGGTGTTAAAGTTACACTCCGTGGCGAGAAGATGTATGAATTCCTTGACAGATTCTTCAATCTTGCTCTTCCCAGAGTCCGTGACTTCAGAGGTATCAATCCCAACTCATTCGACGGAAGAGGAAACTATTCAATGGGTGTCAGAGAACAGCTTATCTTCCCCGAAATCGAGTACGATAAAATTGACAAAGTGCGTGGTATGGACATTTGTATCGTTACTACAGCACCTACAGACGAAGAAGCTCGTGAGCTCTTAAGCTTAATGGGCGCACCGTTCGCAAAGTAAGGAGGGGTTTAAATGGCAAAGACATCACAGAAGGTAAGAGCAGCTGCTCCTGCCAAGTATTCAACAAGACAGCATAACAGATGTAAAATTTGCGGCAGACCCCACGCTTATCTCCGTAAGTACGGTGTATGTCGTATATGCTTCAGAGAACTGGCTCATGCAGGCCAGATCCCCGGAGTAAAGAAAGCAAGCTGGTAAGGAGGAAGAAGCAATGCAGATTACCGATTCAGTTGCTGATATGCTCACCAGAATCAGAAATGCTGTTTCTGCGAAGCATGACACAGTAACAGTTCCTGCATCAAACGTGAAGAAGGCTATCGCTCAGATTCTCGTTGATGAAGGTTATGTAAAGAGTTTCAAGGTAATTGAGGACAACAAGCAGGGCATGATTGAGATCGCTCTCAAGTACGGCCCCAACAAGACTCCCTCAATTATGGGTATACGCAGAGTTTCAAAGCCCGGCCTGCGTATCTACACAGACGTTGAGAATATGCCCAAGGTTATCAAAGGCCTCGGCATCGCAATCATCTCAACAAACAAGGGTATTATGACTGACAAGGACGCTCGCAAGGCTAATGTTGGCGGCGAAGTTCTTGCATACATCTGGTAAGGAGGTACAACGGGATGTCACGTATAGGCAGAAAGCCCATTACAGTTCCGGCTGGTGTTGAAGTTACTATCGACGGTAGCGCAGTAACAGTCAAAGGTCCCAAGGGTACTCTTTCCGGAACATTTAACAGCAATATGACAATCGCTATGGACGCAGGTGTTATCACTGTTACTCGTCCTAACGATGAAAAAGAAAACAGATCACTTCACGGTCTTACCCGTACACTCATCGCAAACATGGTTGAGGGTGTAAGCAACGGTTATTCAAAGACACTTGATATCGTTGGTATCGGTTACCGTGCAAACATGCAGGGCAAGGATGTTGTTCTTTCAGTAGGTTATTCACACACAGTTACAATTGAAGCACCCGAAGGAATCACAATCACATGTCCCTCACCCAACCAGATTATCGTTTCCGGCGCTGACAAACAGGTTGTTGGTCAGGTTGCAGCAGAAATCAGAGGCGTTCGTCCTCCCGAACCTTACAAGGGCAAGGGTATCAGATACTCTGATGAGCATGTAAGACGCAAGGAAGGTAAAGCCGGTAAGGGCGGTAAATAATAAAGGAGTGAATATCAAATGGTAAAGAGACCTGATACAAAACAGGCACGAATTCAGCGTCATAAAAGAGTTCGCGGCAAGGTTTACGGCACAGCAGAGTGTCCCCGCCTCAATGTATTCCGCTCCCTTAAGCACATTTACGCTCAGCTTATTGATGACGATAAGGGTGTAACTCTTGCAGCAGCTTCTTCTGTTGAAAAGGATTTCACAGAATACGGCGGCAACATCGACGCTGCTAAGGCAGTAGGTAAGAAAATCGCAGAACGTGCGGCAGAAAAAGGCATCAAGGAATGCGTTTTCGACCGTGGCGGATACATCTATCACGGCCGTGTAGCAAGCTTGGCCGAAGGCGCTCGTGAGGGCGGACTTGATTTCTAACGAAAGGGAGGAAATACTTTTGGCTAAGTTTGAAACACAGGAAAGAGAAGAGCTTCAGGAAAGAGTCGTAGCTATTAACCGTGTATCAAAGACTGTTAAGGGTGGTCGTATCATGAAGTTCTCCGCTCTCGTAGTAGTCGGAGATCAGAACGGCACAATCGGCTTCGGTCTCGGTAAGTCCGGTGAAGTACCCGATGCAATCCGTAAGGGTATCGAGGATGCTAAGAAGAATCTTATGACAGTACCCCTTAAGGGCACAACAATTTCACACGAGGTTATGGGTAAGTTCGGCGCAGGCGTTGTTCTTCTCAAGCCCGCAGCACCCGGTACCGGTGTTATCGCCGGTGGTCCCGTCCGTGCCGTTATCGAAATGGTTGGTATTAAGGACATCCGTACAAAGGCTCTTCGTTCAAACAACCCCTGCAATGTAGTAAGAGCTACAATCAACGGTCTTTCACAGCTTCGTTCAGCTGAGACTGTTGCAGCAACAAGGGGCAAGACAGTTAAAGAAATTTTAGGTTAAGGAGTGGACGGTATGGCAGACGTAAAAGTTAAACTTGTCAGAAGCCTTATAGGCAGCAAGAAAGATCAGATTGCTACCGTTTATGCACTCGGTCTTCGCAAAATCGGTGACGAGGTTGTTCAGCCGAACAATCCTCAGACTCTCGGTAAGATCAAGAAGGTTTCTCATCTTATCGAAGTAACCGAAGCTTAAAGAAAGGATGGGCAAAACTAATGAAATTACATGAGTTAGCACCTGCTGCAGGTTCAAACAGAGCTTCTAAGCGTGTTGGCCGTGGTCCTGCTTCAGGCCAGGGCAAAACAGCCGGTAAAGGTCATAAGGGTCAGAAAGCTCGTGCCGGTTCAGGTCCCCGTCCGGGATTTGAAGGCGGTCAGATGCCCCTTCAGAGACGTATACCCAAGAGAGGCTTCAACAACATCTTTGCTAAAGAGATTGCTATCGTTAACGTTTCAGCTATCGCTGACAAATTCGAAGACGGCGCAGTAGTTGACATCGAGGCTCTCAAGAATGCAGGTCTTATCAAAGACGAACTTGATGGTGTTAAGGTTCTTGGTAACGGCGAAATCACAAAGAAGCTTACAATTAAAGCTAATGCTTTCTCTGCAGGCGCTAAGGAAAAAATCGAAGCAGCCGGCGGTACAGCTGAAGTTCTTTAATTACACCACAATCTGATTCGGTTCATCCGAAAAAAAAGGAGCGTGTGTAAAATGATTCAGACAATCAGAAATGCATGGAAAATTCCTGAGATCAGAAAAAAAGTTTTATTCACAGCTTTTGTTATCCTTATTTACAGACTCGGAGCTGCAATTCCCGTTCCGTTCCTTAATATAGGACCTGACGGTATTCTCGGAGCAAGTGCTGTTACATCAGCAACCTTCTTCGATTATATCAACATGATCTCCGGTAATGCATTCAACTACGGTACAATCTTCGCAATGTCGATTACACCGTATATCAACTCTTCAATTATCATTCAGCTCTTGACCGTTGCTATCCCCGCTCTTGAGAGACTCTCAAAAGAGGGTGAAGAAGGCAGAAAGAAGATTGCAAAGATAACAAGATACGTTACAATCGGTCTTGGTCTTCTTCAGGCTGTGGCATACTATGTATTCCTTCGCAGCCAGAACGCTCTTTCAGCTACAGACGGTACATTTGCTAAGGTTTTCCAGGCAATTGTAATCATACTTGTTCTTACAGCAGGTACTTCACTTACAATGTGGCTCGGCGAACAGATTAATGATAAGGGTATCGGCAATGGTATCTCAATGATTCTTTTTGCAGGTATCGTTTCAAGAATCCCTTCCTATATCGGACAGCTTTACGGCTATCTGCAGTACGGCGGTGTTTACATCCCCTTTACAATCATTGCTGCACTCAGCCTTATCCTTCTCATTATCTTCATCGTATGGATGGACAATGCAGAACGCAGAATCCCTGTTCAGTACACAAAGCGTGTAGTAGGAAGAAAGATGTACGGCGGACAGAGCTCACATATTCCCATCAAGGTTAATATGTCAGGTGTTCTCCCCGTTATCTTTGCAAGCTCAATCCTTTCACTTCCCACAACAATCCAGATGTTTGTTGATGTAAAGGCTGATTCAGGCTGGGATAAGTTCTTCTCAGTATTCACAACTGAACATTGGGCTTACACAATTATTTATTTCGTTCTCATCATCTTCTTTGCTTATTTCTATTCATCAATCCAGTATAATCCCATTGAAATGGCAAACAACCTCGCTAAGAACAGCGGTACAATCCCCGGTGTCCGTACAGGTCGTCCCACTTCAGATTATATTGCAAAGGTTATAAGCAAGATAGTTCTTCTCGGCGCACTTCTTCTCAGCGTTGTTGCTTTGTTCCCGATTATCTATTCACAGCTTACAAGTGTAATCTGTAAGGCAGTCGGTCAGGTAGGCGCAGATGGCATCGCAGGTGTTTCAATTTCACTCGGCGGTACATCAATCATCATCCTTGTCGGTGTTGCTCTTGAAACAGTCAAGCAGCTTGAAAGCCAGATGATGATGCGTCATTACAAGGGATTCCTTGACTAAGGAGGAAAATGATATGAATATTATTTTCCTCGGCGCTCCCGGCGCAGGCAAGGGAACTCAGGCAGAAAAAGTGAGCGAGAAGCTCTCAATCCCTACAATCTCAACGGGTAACATCATCCGTGAAGCTCTCAGAAACGGCACTGAGATGGGCCTTAAAGCTAAGGAATTCATCGAAGCAGGTAAGCTTGTTTCAGACGAGGTTGTTATCGGTATCATTAAAGAAAGACTTTCTGCCGATGACTGTAACAACGGATTTATCCTTGACGGATTCCCCCGCACAATTCCTCAGGCTGAAGCTCTTGACACAATGGGCATCGTAATCGACAAGGTTATTGATATCGAAGTCGCTGACGAAGCTATTGCAAAGAGAATGGGCGGCAGAAGAGTTTGTGCAAAGTGCGGTGCATCTTACCACCTCGAATACAAGAAGCCCGATGTTGAAGGCGTATGTAACCTTTGCCAGGGTGAGCTTGTTCAGAGAAAAGACGATGCTCCCGAAACAGTTCTTGAAAGACTCAAGATCTATCACGAGGAAACTGAACCGCTGAAGGATTACTACAGCAAGACAGGTAAGCTTGTGATTGTTGAAGGTCAGGAGGAAGTTGCTGATACAACTGCTCTCACCTTCAAGGCATTGGAGGATTAAGCATGGTAGTGCTGAAAACACGCAGGGAAATCGAACTGATGCGTGAGGCAGGCAGAATTGCTGCTACAGCACTCAAGGTTGCAGGCGAAGCAGTCAGACCGGGAGTTTCAACTCTCGAGATTGACACCGTAGCCCGTAAGTATATAGAAAGTCAGGGTGCAAGACCCAACTTTCTCGGGCTTTACGGTTTCCCTGCCACTGCATGTATTTCCATAAACAATGAAGTAATACACGGAATTCCCGCAAAAAACCGTATTCTCAAGGAAGGCGACATCGTCAGCATTGACCTGGGCGCTGAGAAAAACGGTTACCACGGCGATAATGCTGCCACATTTGCAGTCGGAAAGATTTCCGATGAAGCACAGCGGCTGATCGACACGACCCGTGAGTCCCTTTATGCAGGACTGAAACAGGCTGTCGCGGGCAACAGAATCGGTGACATTTCAAATGCGGTTCAGGTGTATTGCGAGGAGCGAGGCTATGGTGTTGTACGTGATTTCGTAGGACACGGAATAGGCAAAGAGCTCCATGAAGATCCTTCGGTTCCGAACTTCGGAACTCCCGGCAGAGGAGCAAGATTAATGCCGGGCATGACTATTGCTGTAGAGCCGATGATAAATCAGGGAACATGGGAAGTAAACCAGTTGTCTGACGGCTGGACTATCGTCACACAGGACGGTAAGCTTGCAGCACATTTCGAGCATACAATTGCTATCACAAAAGAGGGCGAATGTATGATTCTCACTCTTCCTGATTAAGAGGTACTTATATGGAACTTGTAAAGGGAAGCGTAGTAATATCAAAGGCAGGCAGAGACAAGGGCTATTACCTTGCAGTGACTCAAATCACTGACGGCGGTGTTTATGTTTGCGACGGTAAGGAGAGACCGGTCGAAAGACCGAAGAAGAAAAATCCGTTACACCTCGCAAAAACACATTTCGTTCTCTCCGAAGACGAAACAGCAACAAATCGTTCTTTAAAGAAAGCACTGAAAGAAATTTCATGCTCTGAAGAAAGTGAGGTTAAATAGTATGTCCAAGCAGGATATGATCGAAGTCGAAGGTACAGTGGTCGAAGCTCTCCCCAATGCAACATTCAAGGTAGAGCTTGAAAACGGCCGACAGATAGTTGCTACTATCTCCGGTAAGCTGAGAATGAACTATATCAGAATTCTCCCCGGCGATAAGGTAACTGTGGACATGTCGCCCTACGACCTCACAAGAGGCCGTATCACATGGCGATCCAAATAGGTAATTTTTAAGGAGGTAATACAATGAAAGTCAGACCTTCTGTAAAGAAAATTTGCGAGAAGTGCAAAATCATTAAACGCAAGGGAAAAGTAATGGTTATCTGTGAAAATCCCAAGCACAAGCAGCGTCAGGGCTAAGCTCTGATAATACCGTAATGGAGGTGCAACTGACAAATGGCGCGTATATCCGGTGTTGATCTTCCCAGAGAGAAGAGAGTAGAAATCGGCCTTACTTACATCTATGGTATCGGCCGCAAAACCGCAAGCGACATTATTAAGGCAACAGGTATAAATCCCGACACAAGAGTTAAGGATTTGACCGAAGATGACGTTTCAAAGCTTCGTGAGTACATCGAACACAATGTTACTGTTGAAGGTGACCTCAGAAGAGAAACAGCATTTGACATTAAGAGACTTGTTGAAATAGGATGCTACCGTGGTGTTCGTCACAGAAAGAGTCTTCCCGTTAGAGGACAGCGTTCAAAGACAAACGCACGTACAAGAAAAGGTCCTAAGAAGACAATCGCTAACAAGAAGAAATAATAAGGAGGGAATAGTAGTATGGCTAAAGCAACCGCTAAAAAAGGCGTTTCACGTAAGCGCCGCGAGCGTAAGAATATTGAACGCGGTGCAGCTCATATTCAGTCTACATTCAACAATACCATCGTAACTATTACCGATACACAGGGTAATGCAGTTTCATGGGCAAGTGCAGGCGAAATGGGCTTCAGAGGTTCAAGAAAATCTACACCCTTCGCAGCTCAGACAGCAGCAGAAACAGCTGCTAAGGCGGCAATCGAACACGGCATGAAGACTGTTGAAGTTTTCGTTAAGGGCCCCGGACAGGGAAGAGAAGCAGCAATCAGAGCTCTTCAGACTGCAGGTCTTGAAGTCAGCATGATCAAAGACGTTACTCCCATCCCTCACAATGGCTGCCGTCCGCCTAAAAGAAGACGTGTATAACCGATTAACTGGAGGTGTTTTAACACATGGCAAGATATACCGGTGCGGTATGTAAATTATGCCGCAGAGAGGGCAAGAAGCTCTTTTTAAAGGGTGAAAGATGCACCAGCTCAAAGTGTTCTCTTGAACGCCGCAGCTATGCTCCCGGCCAGCATGGTCAGGGTCGTAAGAAGCTCACTGAGTACGGTCTTCAGCTTCGTGCAAAGCAGACAGCAAGAAGATATTACGGCATCAGCGAGAGCCAGTTCCGTAAGTATTTCATGATGGCAGTTCGTCACGAAGGCGTTACAGGTGACAACTTACTTCGTATCTGCGAAAGCCGTCTTGACAATATCGTATATTCACTCGGTTGGGCAACTTCCCGTGCAGAAGCAAGACAGCTTGTTACACATGGTCATTTCCTTGTAAACGGTAAGAGAGTAGACATTCCCTCATACCTTTGCAAAGCAGGCGATGTTGTAGCTATCAAAAAGGCAAGCCTTGATTCCGAGAAGTTCAAAGCTATCCTCGAGAAGACAGGAACAATTCCTGCATGGCTTGAAGCAGGCGATGATAACACAGCAAAGATCGTTGCTCTTCCCGAACGCGAACAGATTGAAGTTCCCGTTGAAGAACATCTTATCGTCGAATTCTATTCAAGATAATCAGATTACGATTAAACTGTATACATTAGCAGCCTGACTGCAAAATCTAAGGAGGGTTTTGAATGATAGGTATTGAGAAGCCCAGAATTGATGCTGTTGATTTAAATCAGGACGGTACCTACGGCAAGTTCGTTGTTGAACCTCTTGAAAGAGGTTACGGTACAACTCTCGGCAACAGCCTTCGCAGAATTCTTTTGTCATCACTCCCCGGCTATGCTATCACATCAGTGAACATTGACGGTGTTCTTCATGAGTTCTCGACAATTGAAGGCGTTAAGGAAGATGTAACTGAGATCGTTCTGAATTTAAAGAATGTCATTCTGAAAATTCATGGCTCAGGACCCAAGACAATGTATATTGACTGCAACGGTGAATGTGAAATCACTGCAGCTGATATACAGGCTGATTCAGAGGTTGAAATCCTCAACCCCGAACAGCATATAGCAACACTTAATTCCGATGCTCATGTCCGCATGGAGCTTACAGCAGACATCGGCAGAGGTTATGTATCGGCAGAAAAGAACAAGAAGATGCTTGACCCCGTTATCGGCGTTATTGCAATCGACTCAATCTATACTCCTGTCGTAAAAGTAAACTACAAAGTTGAAAATGCTCGTGTCGGCGACGTTACTGACTACGACAAGCTTTCACTTGAGGTTTGGACCAACGGAACAATCGCAGCTAAGGATGCGGTTTCCCTGGCAGCCAAGATTCTCAACGAGCATCTCAACCTCTTCATTGATCTGTCAGATGAGGCAGGCAACACAGAGGTTATGATTGAAAAAGGCGAAGACAACAAAGGTCAGATCTTAGAGATGACTGTTGAGGAGCTTGACCTTTCAGTTCGTTCATTCAACTGCTTGAAGAGAGCGAATATTCACAAGGTAGAAGATTTGATCTCAAAGTCAGAAGAAGAAATGATGAGAGTGAGAAACCTCGGACGCAAGTCTCTTGATGAGGTTATTGCAAAGCTCAATTCTCTTGGACTTTCACTTCGTCGAGATGACGAATAATTCAGATTTTATACCACACTAACGGTAAAGGAGAGATATTCATGCCCGGAACCAGAAAACTCGGCAGAGCTACAGATTCAAGAAAAGCTATGCTCAGAGCAATGGTAACTTACCTTTTGGAAAATGGCAAAATCGAGACCACCGTTACAAGAGCTAAAGAAGTTCGTTCAATGACAGAAAAAATGATCACTCTTGCAAAAGAGAACAATCTTCATAACTACAGACAGGCTATGGCTTATGTCACAAAGGAAGATGTAGTTAAGAAGCTGTTTGACGAAATAGCTCCCAAGTACAATGAGGTCAAAGGCGGTTATTGCCGTATAATCAAGACAGGTCCCCGTCGTGGTGACGCAGCTGAGATGTGTATCATCGAGCTTGTCTGATTAACCAAATAATAAATTAAGGTGTCCGAAAGGACACCTTTTTTTGTTGGTAAACAGTAATTTGTCGAGCTGTTTCAATGAACAATTTACAATTTACAATGTACAATGATTTGCAATAACCGCCTGTATCGCTACAACTGCACGATTGTAAATTGTACATTGTACATTGTTAATTGGCTCGACAAATTCTG
>JAFUIY010000024.1 GCA_017473925.1 Clostridia bacterium
ACAAGTTCCATCTGTGGGTTCATCAGGTGTGTCGGGTTCATCGGGTTCAACGGGCTTTTCAAATTCGTGTCCGCAGCCGTGGTCACACTTGTTGTCACCGTCTTCATCCTTGTGAGTGAGTGCAGGAACAACTTCCTGAATGATAGTCATAGCATCACAACGTGAACAATGCTGACCCTGAGTGAGTCCTGTTTCACCGCACTTGGGAGCAACTGCTTCATCAATAACTATATCGTGGTCAAGAGCTTCTTTTTCAACATAAGTTGTGTAATCACATGCAGTGCAGTATTCGTATGCTTCCCAGCCGATTTCTGTGCAAGTGGGAGCTTTTGCTTCAACCTGAACAAGCGTGTGATTGTCAAATTCACCGTAGCTTGTGCCGCAGTTTTCACAAACTGCCTGTACAGAGCAGGTTGCACTTCCGCCCTCGCAGTCGCTCTCACAGGTTCCATCTTCCTTGAGCAGACCGCCCAGTGCGCCGTATTTTACGGTCTTATCCGTGGTGGTGGAATCAAGTCCGGTGTAACAGTAGAGGGTGCTGTTTGTTATCGAACCACCTTCGCCACAGTTAATGCTACCTGTAGCATTCATAGGTATCTCTACATCGCCCAGATATCCAATATAGTCAGAACCAGAGTTATGTCTAAATGTATGAACCTCAGAATCCGAGATAATCACAACAGGAATCGTTTCAGGCCAACCCACAAGACCCCAAGCACTTCCGATACCGGGAGCGGAAGTCCATTTATCACCGGCACCATAGGCATATACGACTGCGTTTGTAATATTGATTGTTCCACATTTACCTACGCCTGCTGCACCGATGGCTGCAGCGTAATAGTTGTTCGTATACGCATATACTGTGACATTTGAAATGCTAATGCTACCGGCATTATAACTTTCGTTGTTGTCGTAGACGTACTTTCCACCAATAGCTGCAGCGAGCGTGCCGTGAGCACGAAGAATATTATCCGTCCCGTTTGATGTAATATTAACTGTTCCGCCCTCTGCTACGAAAATACCACCACATGGTGCATCCCAAGATTCTGTTTTTGTAGTGCCTATCGTATTATCGCCCAGCACAAATATGGTTGCGTTGCTGCCAGATGCGACATCAATAGCACTGCCCTCACCAACCATAATGCTTGCATTATTCAGAACAATCGTCGGATTTCCGCTTTCGACCTTGATTCCGCAGTTGCCAGAGCCTTCGAAGGTATATTCACCGCTGTCGCTGATGACATAGGTATCTGTCAATGTTGACAAATCAATTACATCGCCCTCAGCCGCAAAGGCAAAAGGAACAGTTGTTACAATCATTAAGACTGCAAGGATGATTGATAAAGTTTTTTTCATTTCTTTTTCTCCTTTCGGGGATAGAATTATAAATATAAAAACTGCCCAAGTCCGTAAGCACATACGAACCTTGAACGATTAATTATCAAATATTAAATTGCATGCGGAATTTACAGGATAGTTATACCCTGTCTGTCTGTCTGTCTGATTGTCGCAAACATCATTTAAACAGTCAACCCTTTCCGCTTAATTTATAGGTATATTATAGCAGAAAAAACGGCGTTTGTAAATATTTTATTAAAATGTTTTATGTTTTATCGCGTGGGGGTGTAAATCTGTTTGCCCGAAGGCAACTTCATTGTGCCGTCAGGCACACTTCGTTGGCGAAGCCACATCGTTTACGGCATTAGCCGTAATATCGTTAATGCGAAGCATTACATCGTTTACACCATAGGTGTAACATCGTTTTGTGTCCGATTACGGACAATGAAGTTGACAGCAAGCTGTCAAACGAAGTACTCACTATGCTCGTAACGATGTTGTGTCCTTACGGACACAAACACAAAAAATAGAAGCAAGTCTTTCGACTTGCTTCTATTTTTTTGGTGACTCAGCGGGGATTCGAACCCCGGACACCCTGCTTAAAAGGCAGGTGCTCTGCCGACTGAGCTACTGAATCACGCCTATTCATAAAACCTGACTTATGCGAAGAAACCAACAAGAATTGTTGTAACAAGAGTCAGAATTACAAATACTGCACAAAGAATCTTGGTAAGCTTTTCAAGCTTAGCTTCGATTGTACGGCCTTTGTTCTTGCCGAAGAAAGTATCAGCACCGCCTGCAATAGCACCTGAGAGACCCTGCTGTTTACTCTGCTGCATTATAACAATAACTATAAGAACAAGAGAAATTACTATCAAAGCCGCACCGAGGATATACTCCCATACTGACATCGGGCACACTTCCTTTCCGTTAAATCTGCTACAAGACATACCTATCTCGTCGCATTGCCTATATAGACTATCACATCGCAAAACAAAAATCAAGTCTTTTTTTAAATTTTTTTCATTTTTTTCAATATTTTTTTGATTATCACAAATTTTGTGGAAAAATAACCCTTGACGAAAACGCAATATATTGTATAATAATTATTATGGATAATCAATATACAATATTAAACCATAATATTGTTTCTCTTACGGAGGATAAAATGGCTAAGAAAAAAGATTACGGCAATGAAGACATAGTTGTTCTCAAAGGCCCTGACAAGGTAAGGAAAAGACCTGCTGTTATTTTCGGTTCGGATGGTATTGACGGCTGTCAGCATTCCGCATTTGAAATTATATCAAACTCTATTGACGAAGCGAGAGAGGGCTACGGCAACAAGATTGTTGTTACAAAATTCCTTGACAAGTCAATTGAAGTACAGGACTTCGGACGAGGCATGCCCGTGGGCTGGAACCCCAACGAAGAACGCTTCAACTGGGAGCTCCTTTTCTGCGAAATGTATGCAGGCGGCAAGTACGACACAAATGACGGCGGCAACTACGAATACTCATTGGGTCTTAACGGTCTGGGTCTTTGTGCAACTCAGTTTGCATCGGAATATATGGATGCTGAAATTCACCGTGACGGCATGTGCTATACTCTTCATTTTGAAAAGGGCTGGCCTGTAGGCGGTCTTAATGAAGAGCCCTACGCAAAGCGTGACACAGGTACAAGAATCAAATGGCGTCCCGACCTTGATGTTTTCACGGATATCGATATTTCTGCAGATTACTTCAAAGAAGTCCTTGAAAGACAGGCTGTTGTAAACAACGGTCTTAAGTTTATATTCAAAAATCAGCTCACCGAAACAAAATTTGAAACAACAGAAATCCTTTACGAAAACGGCATAAAGGATTATGTTGACAATTTCTGCGGTGAAGAAGCATTCACTACGACTCAGGTATGGCAGACAGAGAAAAAGGGCCGTGACCGTGAGGACAAGCCCGAGTATAAAGTAAAAATCAATGTTGCTCTTGCATTCTCAAAAACAAAGCAGCTCAAGGATTATTACCACAATTCGAGCTGGCTTGAGCACGGCGGAGCACCTGACAAGGCTGTCAGAAGTGCTTTTGTGGCTCAGATTGATGCTTACCTCAAGCAGACAGGCAAATATGCAAAAACAGACGGAAAAATAACCTTCCAGGATGTTGAAGACTGTCTTGTTATCATCGTTTCATCCTTCTCAACTCTGACTTCATACGAGAATCAGACAAAGAAAGCAATCACAAACAAATTCATTCAGCAGGCAATGACCGACTTTTTAAGACATCAGCTTGAAATCTATTTTATAGAAAACAAGCTTGATGCTGACCGTATCGCAGACCAGGTGCTTATAAACCTGAGAAGCCGTGTCAAGGCAGAGGCAACAAGACTCAATCTTCAGAAAACACTCTCCTCCTCCAACGATATGGCAAACAGAGTTGAAAAATTTGTTGACTGCAGAAGCCGTGAAGTTTCCGAAAGAGAAATCTTCATCGTTGAGGGTGACTCTGCTCTGGGTGCCTGTAAGCAGGCAAGAGATTCGGCTTTCCAGGCTATTATGCCCGTAAGAGGTAAAATCCTCAACTGTCTTAAAGCCGATTACACAAAGGTGTTCAAATCAGAAATCATCACAGACCTTATAAAAGTCCTCGGATGCGGTGTTGAAGTAAAGACAAAGGCAAACAAAAACATGTCAACCTTCAGTCTCGATAATCTCCGCTGGAGCAAGGTTATTATCTGTACCGATGCTGACGTTGACGGCTTCCAGATAAGAACACTTATCCTTACAATGATTTATGCTCTTATGCCCACTCTGATTGATGCGGGAAAGGTTTTCATTGCAGAATCTCCCCTTTATGAAATCACATCGGGCAACCAGACATGGTTTGCATACAACGAACAGGAAAAAGCCGATGCACTCGCTGAAATCGGTGAAAAGAAATACACAATCCAGCGTTCAAAGGGTCTTGGTGAAAACGAACCCGACATGATGTGGATGACCACCATGAACCCGAAAACAAGAAGACTCATAAAGGTTGAGCCCACTGATGCACAGCTCACTGCAGATGTTTTTGACCTTCTTCTCGGTGATAATCTCCAGGGAAGAAAAGACCATATTGCAGAAGTCGGCAGTCAGTACATCGACCTTGCAGATATAAGCTAAAGGGGGTACGGAAATATTATGGCAAAGAAAAAGAAAACAGAAGAAATAAAGCATGATGACCTTAACCCCAATGCTCATATCCTCGGGGCAGGTATAGTACAGCCTCAGCGTATTACCGATACCCTTGAAACAAACTACATGCCCTATGCAATGAGTGTTATCCTTTCGAGAGCAATTCCCGAGATTGACGGCTTCAAGCCCTCTCACAGAAAGCTCCTTTACACAATGTACAACATGGGGCTTATAAACGGTGCAAGAATAAAATCTGCAAACATTGTCGGCCGTACAATGCAGCTCAACCCTCACGGTGACGCCGCAATCTATGAAACAATGGTACGTCTTACAAGAGGTAACGAAGCGTTGCTTCATCCTTTTGTTGACTCCAAGGGTAACTTCGGTAAGGCTTATTCAAAAAATATGGCATATGCCGCTTCACGATACACAGAAGCAAAGCTTGACAAAATATGCAACGAGCTTTTCCGTGATATCGACAAGGACACCGTTGATTTTGTTCCCAACTATGACAATTCAATGATGGAGCCTACCCTCTTCCCCGTTACATTCCCGACAGTGCTTGTAAACAACAACACAGGTATTGCCGTTGGTATGGCAAGTAACATCTGCTCATTCAACCTCAATGAAATCTGCGAAACAACTATTGCACTTCTGAAAAATCCCGACCATGACATTTCGGAAACTCTTCTTGCTCCCGATTTCAGCGGAGGCGGTATTCTTCTTTACGACAAAGAGAAAATCGACGAAATTTATAAAACAGGCAGAGGCTCAGTCCGTGTCCGTTCAAAATATGCATACGACAAGAAGAGTAACTGCATTGATATAACGGAAATTCCGCCCTCAACAACAGTTGAAGCAATCATCGACAAGATAATTGAACTTTCAAAGGGCGGAAAACTAAAGGAAATAAGCGATGTCCGTGATGAAACAGACAAATCAGGTCTTAAAATCACAATCGACCTCAAACGAGGCGTTGATGCTGACGCACTTATGCTCAAGCTCTTCAAAAAGACTCCCCTTGAAGACCCTACAAGCTGCAATTTCAATATTCTCATTGCAGGTGTGCCCAAGGTTATGGGTGTGGGCGAAATTCTTGAAGAATGGCTCGGCTTCAGAACAGAATGTATCAAGAGAAGAACAGCATTCAACCTCGGCAAGGCTAAGGACAGGCTTCATCTTCTCTTAGGTCTTCAGAAAATTCTTCTTGATATTGACAAGGCAATAAAAATAGTAAGAGAGACCGAAGAAGAGGCAGAAGTTGTCCCCAACCTTATGATAGGCTTCGGAATTGACGAAATTCAGGCTGAATATGTTGCTGAAATCAAGCTCCGCCACCTGAACCGTGAATATATCTTAAAGCGTCTTGAAGATATTGAAGAACTCAAAAAGACAATTGAAGACATGGAAGACATTCTCAGAAGCCGTGCAAGAATAAAGAACATCATCATCTCTGAGCTTAAGGATGTAATGAAAAAATACGGCAAGGAAAGAAAAACCGTTATTGATTATGACTATGCAGAAGACGGCGAAGATAAGGATGATGCAGTACCCGACTATCCCGTAAGACTTTTCTATACACATGACGGTTATTTCAAGAAAATCACTCCTCAGTCACTGCGTATGAGCGGTGCACACAAGCTCAAAGAGAATGACTTCATCACACTCGAACTTGATTCAACAAATGCCGCAGAGCTTCTCTTCTTCTCAGACAAATGCCAGACATACAAGTCAAGGGTAAGCGATTTTGAAGATTCAAAAACAAGCCTTTTAGGTGATTACATCCCCACGAAGCTTGAATTCGATCAGGGGGAAAACAGCATGTATATGGCTGTGACAACCGATTACAAGGGCTATATGCTGTTCTTCTTTGAAAACGGCAAGGTTGCAAAGGTTGACATGAAGTCTTACGCAACAAAGACAAACAGAAAGAAGCTTATCAATGCTTATTCAGATAAATCTCCCCTTGTTGCGGCATATTACATCACAGACGACTCAGAATTTGTAATAAAATCAACATCAGGAAGACTTCTTCTTTTCAATTCAGGTGCAATCGCATCAAAAACTACAAAGAATACACAGGGTGTTGCGGTTATGACACTCAAAAAGGGTCACCGTGTGGCTTCCGTTGTAAACTATAAAGAAGATATGTTTGTAAAGCCTCAGAGATACAGAACAAAAACACTTCCCTCTGCAGGTGCAACACTTGCAGCTGATGACTCAGGTGAGCAGCTCACATTCTGATAAAAAACATGAACGGACAATCTTATGACTGTCCGTTCTTTTCATTACAGTTAATAATTAATCGGCATAGCCTCTCATTTTGTTGAGGTCTCTGTAATTAATAAGCTTTATGCCGAGAGATTCGATATGCTGACGGGTTTTGGGGTCTTTGAAGAGCTCATATTCCCATACTCTTCTCTGCCATGAGCCTGAAATAGCCTTGATTTCATCGCTTTCATAAGCAGGATGGATATATGTCTCTGTTACGCCGTTGTCAAATGTTCTGTAAAGCTCATATATGTACTCTCTGAAATTCTCGTAGCTGTCCTTCTGAGGGCCGTTCCAGTCACCGGGCATAAGGTAATCAAGCATTGCAACCTTGTTCTGCTGACCGAAAGCAACAAGCTGACCGATAAGATTATCAATCATTTCCTTGGGGATTTTGATGTCGAGCATATCATTGCCGAACATTTCGTCTGTGAAAACTGTAGGCATTCTGAAAGGCATACCGTACTTTCCGCAGATGCCGAGAGTTGTTGTAAGAAGCTCAAATCTGCCTGTATCAACACCGTAGAGTGAACCCATATGGTTATCAAAATGTGAGGGCTCAAGACCCATCGCACGGAGCTTTTCAATCTGTGCAACACATTCTGTTGCGACCTCGTTTATATCAGCAGCTGCTGCGAACTGATCGCATTCATGGTGCATAAAGCCTTCATTGTCAATAAGAGAGGGCACCTTGTCACCTGCAACGGGAGCCCAACGGTATGTACCCCATTCACTTGTTGTTGTAAGATGTACACCTACTGCAAATTCAGGGTTTGCCTTAGCAAATTTAACGGCTTCAAAAGCCCAGGGACAGGGAGCCATGATTGTTGCAGAAGTAATACCTCCGCACTTGAAGAGGTCAATAGTTGCCTGATTGTGAGCATGACACATTCCGAAATCGTCTGCATTGATAATAAGATACTTATCCATAATTTATATCTCCTTTTCATCTTCCTCGGGAAGAATATATTTTTCTATTGTATTGAGGAATCTGCCGTCAAGGACAGCCTCAATATATATGCCGTCTTCACGGTATTCCTCACAGACAACTGCCCCCTCCTTACGGATAACCGAAGCAGTTGCACCGTCTGAATAAGGCAGAAGAATCTTCACCTTACGGCGTGTATTTTCAAGGGATGCACAGATTTTATCAAGAAGATTGTCAAAGCCTATCTGCTTAAGAGCAGATATCCTGACATCATTGCCCGTTTCACCGAAAAATCTCAGATTCGGGGCTTTGTCACATTTATTATATACTGTCAGCATAGGCTTGTCAGATGCACCGAGCTCAGCCACAACACGCTTTGTGACACTCAGATGTTCCTCAAAAGCAGGGTCTGATGCATCACAGATATTGAGTATAAGGTCTGCATAGACAACCTCTTCAAGGGTTGATTTGAATGCCTCGACAAGGTCATGGGGAAGCCTTGAAATGAAGCCTACCGTGTCAACAAGGAGCACCGTTCTGCCGTCGGGAAGTTTGAGTGCACGGGAAGTGGGGTCAAGAGTTGCAAAAAGCTTGTTTTCGGCAAGCACTCCCGCATTTGTCAGGGCATTGAGAAGTGTGGACTTTCCTGCATTTGTATACCCCACAATCGCAACGGTTGTGACTGCATTTTTCTTGCGTCTTTCACGCAGAAGCTTTCTTCTTTTTGAAAGGGTTTTCAGCTGCTGTTCAAGAGCGTTTATTCTTCTGTGGATATGCCTTCTGTCTGATTCAAGCTTTGATTCACCGGGGCCTCTCGTGCCGATACCGCCGCCGAGCCTTGACATTTCAGTGCCCTTACCGCCGAGTCTGGGAAGTGAATACTTAAGCTGAGCAAGCTCAACCTGCAGCTTGCCCTCCCCTGTCCTTGCATTGAGTGCAAAAATATCAAGGATAAGCATTGTTCTGTCAATTGTTCTTATATCGGTGAATTTCTCGATATTCCTCTGCTGTGAGGGTGTGAGCTCACCGTCAAAAATCAGAAGGTCGATTTCATTATTGTCGCATATATTCTTAAGCTCCCACAGCTTACCCTCACCGAGGAAGGTTGCATTATCGGGCTTGTCACGCTTCTGTATAAGCTTTGCAAAGACAGTTGCACCTGCCGTGGATGCAAGCTCTTCAAGCTCATCTATCGAAGCATATGCATCATATTCACCCGTATCAGCACCTACAAGGATACACACCTCAGGAGCTGTTGAATTTTCAAAAAACTGAGCCAAATTTACCACCGTAAACATTATTCTCATTTAATATTACCATATTATATACCCCTTTTCAAGTAAAATTCATATAAAAAAATCATATAAAAAGACTACAATTGCAGTAAAATATGTGTTATACTGTATTTAATATCATATATAAATGGGCTGAATCAGATGAATAACAAGCTTACTGAAAAAAGAATATATGACGTACTGATTGTCGGCAGCGGTGTTGCGGGAATGTACGGTGCACTGCAGTTTGATGAAAACACAGATGTACTTCTTCTTGCAAAATACGGCAAGGATGTCTCAAACAGCAATCTCGCTCAGGGCGGTATTGCAGCAGTCCTTGACCTTGAAGACGACAGCTACGACCTTCATGTTCAGGACACAATGATTGCAGGCGGTCAGGCAAACGACATTGAAGCCGTTGACACCCTTGTCAGAGAGGGTCCTGATGATGTCAGAATCATCATGGAGCAGATGGGTGTTGACTTTGACCGTAATGATGACGGCACACTCGATAAGACTCTCGAGGGCGGTCACTGCCGCAGAAGAATCATGCACTACAAAGACTCAACAGGTGCAGAAATGGTCCGCAAGCTCATTGCAGAAACGGAAAAAAGAAAGAATATAGAATTCAGCTGTGACACAACGCTCTACTCACTTTCAAGAGTTAAAAGCGGTTTCAGGGCAGATATCATCAAAAACGGTGAGCTCGCAAGTGTGTTCTGCAGCTACTGTATCCTCTGCACAGGCGGTATCGGCAGAATCTACAAATACACAACAAACCCTAAAACTGCAACGGGTGACGGTATCAGAATCGCATATGAGCTTGGTGCCAAAATCAAGGATTTAAGCTACATTCAGTTCCACCCCACAGCATTCAATTCCGAAGACGGTGAACAGTTCCTTATCAGCGAATCCGTCAGAGGTGAGGGAGCAGTCCTGAAAAACTGCAAAAAGGAACGCTTCATGCACAGATATGATGAAAGGCTTGAGCTTGCTCCCCGTGATGTTGTTTCAAAGTCAATCATCCTTGAAAGCAGAAGAACAGGCAGCAACAACTTCTACCTTGACATCACCCATGAAGACGGTGATTTCATAAAATGGAGATTCCCCGGCATTTATCAGGGATGTATGAGATACGGTGTTGATATGACAAAGGATTTAGTTCCTATTTTCCCCTGTCAGCATTATCTCATGGGCGGTATCGAAACAGACCTTGATGCAAAAACCACAGTCCCCCGTCTTTATGCTGCAGGCGAATGTGCAAACACAGGTGTTCACGGCAAAAACAGACTTGCAAGCAATTCCCTGCTTGAAGCCCTTGTTTTCTCAAGAAGAGCAGCACAGGACATCAAGAGATGCATTGCGGCAGGCTTCCCTGCTGTTACTGAATATCCAAGCCCCCTTGAACAGCCCGAAAACGGTGCTCCCGTTCCCAAGGGACTCAAGGCTGAAATCAGAAGCATTCTTCAGCGTTCATACTTTGTTCTGCCCGACCACGGTGCTGTCCGTTCAGGTCTCAGACAGATTGACAATATCCTGAAAAGACTCAAAGGCGGTTCATATGCAATCACAACTGATTTCTGTGAAGCACTGAGCATGGCAACTAATGCATACATTATCCTGAAAGAGGTAGATGACAGATGATACTCCCCGATTTTTATATAGACGAGCTCATAAAAAAAGCCATAACAGAAGACATCAACTATATTGATGTTTCCTCTGCATATCTTTTTGACGACAACCACAGAACAGAGGCTTATTTCGTTTCAAAGGCAGACGGTGTGCTCTGCGGTATCGAGGTTGCACTCAGAGTTTTCTCACTCCTTGACAACACTCTCGAATACAAGCTTTACAAGCACGACGGCGACGAAATAAAACAGGGTGACCTGATTGCCGAATTCAGCGGTAAGACACTCAAGCTCCTTGAGGGCGAAAGAACTGCTCTCAATCTTCTTCAACACATGTCAGGCGTTGCATCAATGACAAATGCAGCTGTAAAGGCGATTGAAGGAACATCTTCAACAATTGCAGACACAAGAAAGACACTCCCCGGTCTTCGTGCAATCCAGAAATATGCCGTAACCTGCGGCGGCGGTCACAACCACAGATACAACCTTTCAGATGCCGCAATGCTCAAGGATAACCACATTGATGCCGGCGGAGGAATAACAAAAACCGTTGAAGCTCTCCGTAAAAAAATCGGTCACACTGTCAAAATTGAAGTGGAAACAAGAACTCTCGACGAAGTCAGAGAAGCAGTTGACGCCGGTGCTGACATCATTATGCTTGACAACATGAACCTTGAAACAATGCAGGAAGCCGTCAGAATCATCGACGGCAAAGCACTGACAGAGGCTTCGGGCAATGTCACACTTGACAATATCAGAACCGTTGCCCTCGCAGGTGTTGATATAATTTCAATGGGCGCAATCACCCACTCAGTCAAAGCCTTTGACATTTCAATGAGAATAAAGAAATAATTTCAATAACAAGAAAACCACCGGTATTTCCGACGGTTCTTTTTTATCAATTCACCTGTTCAAAATTATACATATCTCTCACATTGTCTGCTTTTGTATCAATTGTTATCAGTGTACTTGAAACCTTGACCTGCGGTGTGATGTGATAATATGTGCCGTTATAGAAACTGCATCTACCCTCTTTCGGGTGAACATGTCCCATGGAAATAAGCCCTACCCTGCCCGAATATGCAAAAACATCATCAAGGGGTGCATTTTGGGGAATATTGTACTCTTCCTTCACTTCATCGAGTGTTGAATATCCGTCCTTGTATACTTCGCCCTCAATTGCAGCCTTAGCAAAGTTCGGTGTATTTTCATGGATAAAGACGCTTAACATAATATCTTCATTCAGTCTTATTTTTTCATCAATGGCTTTTTTACACCATTCAACCTGGTCTGCATGAACATAACCGTAAATATGCTCATCGTCTTCATTATCATAGTCCATTGTGTCAAGAAAAACGAATGAATGAACCGGTTTTTCACCGTCTGAAATGTCAATCGTATACTGTGCACCGCCTGAAATTTCCTTGACATCGGCACAAAGACAATATTCAGACTGTGAAAGATAAGCTGTGACATCTGCACTTGTTCCGTATTTTATGCCATCATTGTTGCCGGGAATGTATGCCCAGTACTGTTCAAGCGATTCAAAAAGCCCCATAATCTTATCAAGAGAAAATTGTTTATTGTATGCTCCGCTTTCACCGTCATCAAGCATATCACCTGAAACCACAACAAGGTCAGGTGTGTATTTTGTTGTCAGTTCTTCCATTTTTCTGAGCACTTTCACATCATTCCATGAAAGTCCTGTTGTAAAATGTGTGTCCGAAAACTGAAGAACTGTAAATTTTCCGTTACTATCCGTGTATAACACCGGCAATTCTTTGTCAGCCGAAACTATTTCAGAATACCCCGTTATATCACCCTTTTCTTTCAGCTGTGTAAACGAGCCGTCTGTTGTAAAGAAATTAAAAATACCGCTGAGAACTGCCAACAGAATTGCAAAAAATGATTTCATTATATTTTCCTCCTTAATTTTTGTTTTATACTATCACAAAATGAGATATTTGTCAATACTCCCGTCAATAATATTATAAAATATATGTGATTGGAGTGAAAACAGTGCGACTTAAAGATTTGCGTGAAGATAACGATTACACTCAAACATTCATTGCTGAATATCTCGGTGTAAAGCAGAATACGTATTCACAGTATGAATGCGAAAAAAGAGAAATTCCCATTTCATTGCTTATAAAACTCGCAAAGCTTTATGACACTTCTGTTGATTACATTCTTGAACTAACAAACAACACCGATAAATATGAATAATCGCTACAACAATATCTTTGATTTTTATATCACTTGACAAATCATTACTTATTGTATATAATAAAAATGCAAGGTGTTACCGACAGACGGTTGCACCCTCGCAAGATACTGTTTATGAAATAAACCGTCCTACGATTCGAAGCAAAGGGCGGTTATTTCTTTTTGCTGTTTATAGCAAGTATGTAGCCTGTTGCAAAGACAAAAACAAGAATTATTGCCGCAAAATACTCCATAGCAGACACCCCCTTCCGAGGGTGTGGATTCAACCGCCTACCGTTAATGGTAACACCTTACTCAATTATTATATATGGAATGTCGTAATTTGTCAACACGCAAGAACACCACCGCAGTTTGTCTACGGTGGTGTTGTGTTATTTATGCTTATTTGAAATACTTAACAGCAGCATCGAACATGCCGATATTGAAATCACCGTCAACGTTCTTGTAAAGACCGTGACCGATTCTTTCTGAGTGTCCCATCTTACCGAATACTCTGCCGTCGGGTGATGTGATACCCTCGATAGCGCATACGGAGTTGTTGGGATTGAAGTGAATGTCTGCTGTGGGATTGCCGAGGAGGTCAACATACTGTGTAGCAATCTGACCGTTTGCAGCAAGCTCCTTTACAAGCTCGTCTGAGCAGAGGAATCTGCCTTCACCGTGTGAAATGGGCACAGTGTAAACATCACCCACATTTGTGTTCATAAGCCAGGGTGACTTATTTGATGCAATTCTTGTTCTTACAAGTCTTGACTGATGTCTGCCGATTGTGTTGTATGTGAGTGTGGGACAGTTTTCATCAGTATCGATAATCTCACCGTAAGGCACAAGACCGAGCTTGATAAGAGCCTGGAAGCCGTTACAGATACCTGCCATAAGACCGTCACGGTTCTTGAGGAGCTCGTGAACCTGCTCCTTGACAGCGCCGTTACGGAAGAATGCTGTAATGAACTTACCTGAACCGTCGGGCTCGTCACCGCCTGAGAAACCGCCGGGGATGAAGATAATCTGTGACTGCTTGACCTTTTCGGCAAATGCATCAACAGATTCTGCAATAGCTTTTGCTGTAAGGTTCTTTATAACAAAGATTTCGGGGTCTGCACCTGCAGTCATAAGAGCCTTTGCTGTGTCAAATTCACAGTTTGTGCCGGGGAATACGGGAATAAGAACCTTTGGCTTTGCGACCTTGATTGCAGGAGCAACTCTTGTTTCAGCATTATAGCTGAATACTTCGATTTCCTTTTCACCCTGCTCGATATTGCATGAGAAAATGGGTTCAAGCTTGTTTTCATAAATGTCAAGAAGAGATGCAAGTTCGATTTCATCGTTGCCGTACTTGATTGTTTCTTCAAGGCATGTATGACCGAGAACTGCACCGATTTCATCTTCTGTTGTGAGTTCAAGGATGAATGCACCGTAGTTGTAGCCGAAGATATCATCGATTTCAAATTCTTCGTTATATTCAAAGCCGATGCCGTTACCGAAGCACATCTTCATAACTGCTTCTGCAATACCACCGTAAGTGGGAGTATAACAAGCTGCAACCTTACCTGCTTTGATAAGTGAATAAACTTCATCGAAGAGTTTCTTTTCAGATTCAGCTGTGGGAAGTCCGTTTTCATCATATTCGGGCTTGAGGATAACAACCTTATGACCTGCTGACTTGAATTCGGGAGAAACAACATCATTTACATTGCCTGTTGTAACAGCAAATGAAACAAGTGTGGGAGGTACGTCAATGTCTTCAAATGTACCGCTCATTGAGTCCTTACCGCCGATTGATGCGATTTCATAATCCATCTGAGCCTTGAAAGCACCGAGAAGCGCTGAAAGAGGCTGTCCCCAACGTGCGGGATTCTTTTCGGGCTTAAGGAAGTATTCCTGGAATGTAAGGTAAACATCGTTAAACTCGGCACCTGATGCAATAAGCTTTGCAACTGATTCAACAACTGCAAGATATGCACCGTGATAGGGGCTCTTTTCCATTATAAAGGGATTGTAACCCCATGCCATGAATGAACATGTGTCTGTGTGCTTCTTTTCAACAGAAACTTTGTTTACCATTGCCTGAATGGGTGTGAGCTGATTCTTACCGCCGAAAGGCATAAGAACTGTACCTGCACCGATTGTTGAGTCAAATCTTTCTGAAAGACCTCTCTTTGAGCAGATGTTGAGGTCACCTGCGAGAGCCTTGTAACCGTCTGCAAAGCCGGGAACAATCTTCTTTTCATAAGCCTTGGGATTTTCAGGCATAATATCGATGTGCTTTGCAGCACCGTTTGAGTTAAGGAATTCTCTTGAAAGGTCAACGATAACATTGCCGTTCCATGTCATTGTGAGTCTGGGCTCAGCTTTAACACGAGCAACAACAGTTGCTTCAAGGTTTTCGCTTGTTGCGAGTTCAACAAATCTTTCTACGTCTTTAGCTTCAACAACAACAGCCATTCTTTCCTGAGATTCACTGATTGCAAGTTCTGTACCGTCAAGACCTTCGTACTTCTTGGGAACAGCATTAAGGTCGATTTCAAGACCGTCTGCAAGTTCACCGATAGCAACTGAAACACCGCCTGCACCGAAGTCATTACAACGCTTGATAAGTCTTGATGCTTCTGCGTTTCTGAAAAGTCTCTGAAGCTTTCTTTCTTCGGGAGCATTACCCTTCTGAACTTCTGCACCACAGCTTTCGAGAGATTCAAGTGTATGTGACTTTGATGAACCTGTTGCACCGCCGCAACCGTCACGGCCTGTTCTGCCGCCGAGAAGGATAACGATATCACCGGGATCGGGACATTCACGTCTTACATTTTCTGCAGGAGCAGCTGCAATAACTGCACCGATTTCCATTCTCTTTGCAACGTAACCGGGATGATAGAGTTCATCAACCTGACCTGTTGCAAGACCGATCTGATTACCGTATGATGAATATCCTGCTGCTGCAGTTGTAACAATCTTTCTCTGAGGAAGTTTACCCTTCATTGTATCCTGAACGGGAACAAGAGGGTCACCCGCACCTGTCACACGCATTGCTGCGTAGACATATGAACGACCTGAAAGGGGGTCACGGATAGCACCGCCGATACATGTTGCAGCACCACCGAAAGGTTCGATTTCTGTGGGATGATTGTGTGTTTCGTTCTTGAAGAGAAGGAGCCAGTCCTGTTCTTCGCCTTCAACATCAACCTTGATTTTAACTGTACAAGCATTGATTTCTTCTGATTCGTCGATTCTGGGAAGCTTGCCCTTTGCCTTGAGGTAACGTGTACCTACAGTTGCAATATCCATAAGATTTACAGGCTTTGTTCTGCCGAGTTCCTGTCTTACAGCAACATATTCATCGTATGCTGACTGAAGAAGAGGATCGTCAAACTTAACGCTGTCAATAGTTGTAAGGAATGTTGTATGACGGCAATGGTCTGACCAGTATGTGTCAATCATTCTGATTTCTGTGATTGTGGGAGTCTTGTTTTCTGACTTGAAGTAATCCTGACAGAACTTGATGTCGTCAGCATCCATAGCAAGTGCATAATTCTTTACAAAGTTTGCAAGACCGTCTGCATCAAGGTCATTGAAACCGTGAAGAGTTTCAACAGTTTCGGGAACTGTATATTCAGCCTTGAGTGTATCAAACTTATCCATTGTTGCTTCACGGCTTTCAACGGGATTGATAACATACTTCTTGACTGCTTCAATTTCTGCATCAGTCATATCGCCCTGCATAACATAAACTCTTGCAGTTCTTACAAGGGGTCTTTCACCCTGAGAGATAATCTGGATACACTGAGCAGCAGAGTCAGCTCTCTGGTCAAACTGACCGGGAAGATATTCAACAGCAAAAACGATATCGCCATCGTTTGCTTCGAGTTCAGCAGTTACAGTGTCAAGCTGAGGCTCTGAGAAAACTGTACCTACTGAATAATCGAAAAGGTCTTTTTCGATATTTTCAACGTCGTAACGGTTGAGAAGTCTGAGATCTTTAAGTGATGTGATCTGCAGAAGTGTATTGATTTCATTTTTAAGAGAGGTTGCTTCGTGAGCGAGTCCCTCTTTCTTTTCTACAAATATTCTGTATACCATATTAATCCACCTTACTTAGCATTGAGTGCTTTTGCACCGATGTCCTTACGGTAATATGCATTGCCGAAATGCACTTTTGTAACTTCGCCGTATGATTTGTCAATAGCTTCCTTGAGTGTGGGGGCTGTGCATGTAACACCAAGCACTCTGCCGCCGTTTGTGAGGAGCTTGCCGTCCTTAAGCACAGCACCTGCAACAAAGAGTTCACCGTTCATATCGTCATCAACAGTTATTTCATAGCCTTTTTCGTACTTTGAGGGATAACCGTCTGATGCCATAATAACACAGCAAGCATTTTCATCCTTGAACTTAACATCAATCTCTGAAAGTCTTTCATCTGCAACAGCTTCGAAGATTGTGTAAAGGTCAGTTTCAAGAAGAGGAAGAACAACCTGTGTTTCGGGGTCACCGAAACGGCAGTTGTATTCAATAACCTTTGTGCCGTTGGGTGTAATCATAAGACCGAAGTAAAGACAACCCTTGAATGTTCTGCCCTCTGCGTTCATTGCATTCATTGTGGGAATGAAGATTTTTTCCATACACTCTGCCGCAACAGCATCTGTGTAATAGGGATTGGGAGCAACAGTACCCATACCGCCTGTGTTAAGACCTTCATCGTTGTCCTTTGCTCTCTTGTGGTCCATTGATGAAACCATAGGAACAACAACTTTACCGTCTGTGAATGAAAGAACAGAAACTTCGGGACCTGTGAGGAATTCTTCAATAACGATGTTACTTCCGCTTTCACCGAAGACCTTGTCTTCCATCATTTCTTTAACAGCCTTTTTCGCATCTTCTCTTGTCTGAGCGATTATAACACCCTTACCCAGGGCAAGACCGTCAGCCTTGATAACTGTGGGAATGGGAGCTGTTTCGAGATATTCAAGAGCCTTATCCATATCAGAAAATACTTCATATTCCGCTGTGGGAATGCCGTATTTCTTCATAAGATTCTTTGAGAAAACTTTACTGCCTTCGATTATAGCCGCATTCTTCTTAGGACCGAAGCACTTGATGCCGATTTCGTTAAGGGCATCAACAGCACCGAGTACAAGGGGGTCATCGGGAGCAACAACAGCAAAATCAATATCATTGTTTTTTGCAAAATCAACGATTCCTGCAATGTCTGTTGCACCGACATTCACACATTCGGCATCAGTAGCAATACCGCCGTTGCCGGGAAGTGCATATATCTTTTCAATATCTTTATTTTCTTTGAGTTTCTTGATGATAGCGTGTTCTCTTCCGCCACCACCGACCACCATAATTTTCATAAAATCAACCTTTCAATTGTAAATTGTACATTGTAAATTGTTAATTATCAATGGTGGAAAAGTCTCATACCTGTGAAGCACATTGCAATGCCGTACTTATCACAAGTTTCGATAACCTGGTCATCTCTGATTGAGCCGCCGGGTTCAGCGATATAAGAAACACCGCTTCTTCTTGCTCTTTCGATGTTGTCACCGAAGGGGAAGAATGCATCTGAGCCGAGTGCTACGCCTGTGATTGAATCAAGGTAAGCTCTCTTTTCAGCCTTTGTGAATTCATCGGGCTGTTCTGTGAAGTAAAGCTGCCAGTTGCCGTCTGCAAGAACATCTTCGCTGTCATCAGAAATGTAAACATCGATGCAGTTATCTCTGTCGGGTCTGCCGAGTTCAGCCTTGAAAGGAAGATTCAGAACCTTTTCGTGCTGACGGAGATGCCAGTTGTCTGCCTTCTGACCTGCAAGTCTTGTACAATGGATTCTTGACTGCTGACCTGCACCTACACCGATAGCTTGTCCCTGATATGCATAGCATACTGAGTTTGACTGTGTATATTTAAGAGTGATAAGAGAAATGATAAGGTCTCTCTTTGCCTCTTCGGGAATATCCTTATTTTCTGTAACAACCTTTGTGAGAAGTTCGTTATCAATCTTGAAGTTATTTCTGCCCTGCTCGAAAGTAATACCGTAAACCTGCTTTACTTCCTGCTCCATGGGAACATAGTTTTCATCAATCTTAACGATGTTGTAGTTACCCTTTCTCTTCTGCTTGAGAATTTCAAGTGCTTCGGGCTCATAACCGGGAGCGATAACACCGTCTGAAACTTCTCTCTTGATAAGAAGAGCTGTTGTAACGTCACAGACGTCTGAAAGAGCAATCCAGTCACCGAATGATGACATTCTGTCTGTACCTCTTGCTCTTGCATATGCACAAGCGAGGGGGGACTCGTCAAGACCTTCGATATCATCAACAAAGCAAGCTTTTTTGAGAGCATCTGAAAGAGGAGTGCCGACTGCAGCTGATGTGGGGCTTACGTGCTTGAAAGATGTTGCACAGGGCATGCCAGTTGCTGTTTTAAGCTCCTTTACAAGCTGCCATGAGTTGAAAGCATCAAGGAAATTGATGTATCCGGGTCTGCCGCAAAGGATTTCGATGGGAAGTTCACTTCCGTCTGTCATATAAATCTTTGCGGGCTTCTGATTGGGGTTACAACCATATTTTAGTTCAAATTCTTTCATAATACCCTCCTGAATTACTTGTTTTTATTTACAATTCTTGTTTCTGTTTCGCCTGATTCAATGTCGATGTATCTTACGAAAAGAGAAACCTTGTTATCTTCATTAAGATTTGTCCAGATAAGGTCTGTAAGCTCATCAATACTTACATCAGGAAGTTCAAGTGTCTTGGGCTCACCTTCAAATGAGGGAAGAGGATTGCCGTCACAGTCATATGTGTGAATGAACTTTGCCTTTCCGGGGATGGGGTTTGAGTAAGCATAAGTGAATCTTTCACATGATGAATCGTCACCTTCTGCACTCTTGAGAATTGACATTGCATAGTTCATGCCGTCAGCTTCAAGACGGATGATACCTGAAATTCTGGGAGTGAAGTTGGGGGCATCATCTTCAAACTCTCTTGTACGAAGAGCCTGTTCAAATGTCATCTGCTTATCCATAAGGTCGTAAATAGTGTCTGTCTGGTCACCGTTTGTAACAATTGTCTTGTTGCCGAGCACTCTTACGGGATAGTAAATGATAAGATGGGGGTCTGTCATCTTTGATTCGTCGAATGCCTTTGTTCTCATTGCATCGCCTTCTGCAACGAAAACACGGTTACGGCTGTTTTCGCTTCTGCCCATGATGAAATAAGCAGTTACAGCCTTCTTGCTGTCGGCACTCTTGCCGATTATGATACCTCTGCCGTGGTAAGCAAGAGAATTAAGTTCATTTGCAATAGTTGAAACTTTCATTTCAGTTCTCCTTTATAAAAACTATGTTATCTTTAACCTCAAGTTTATCTTCACAGAAGAGTTTTACGGCTTCGGGAAGAATTTTCCATTCTGCCTCTTCCATAATTCTCTTCTGAAGTGTCTCGGGAGTATCTCCCTGCTTCACTTCAACTGCTTTCTGCATGATTATGGGACCTGCATCACATTCGGGAGTTACGAAATGCACCGTTGCCCCCGAAACCCTGACACCCTTTTCAAGGGCTGCCTCGTGAACATGAAGTCCGTAATAGCCTTTTCCGCAGAATGAAGGGATAAGTGCGGGATGAATATTGATTATCGCATTGGGATAAGCCTCATAAACCTGTTCGTCAATGATTGTCAGGAAGCCTGCAAGCACAACAAGGTCGATATCTGCATTTTTAAGGGTATCAACGAGTGCCTTTGAATAATCAGCAATGCTTTCATAATCCTTACGGCAAAGAACTGTTGAATCAATACCGTTGTTTGCAGCTCTTTCAAGTGCATAGACACCGGGCTTTGATGCCACGACAAGAGTTATCTTACTCTCACCGAACATACCCTGTTTTTCACAGTCGATAAGGCTCTGAAGATTTGTGCCGCCGCCTGATACGAGAACGGCAATGTTCTTCTTACTCAATGATAACACCCTCTTCGGACTTGATAACCTCACCGATGATGTATGCATCTTCACCGTTTGCCTTGAGAATTTCAAGTGCCTTGTCTGCATCTTCCTTAGCAACGATAACGCTCATGCCGACACCCATGTTGTATGTGTTGAACATATCTCTTTCGGGGATATTGCCTTCCTTTGCGATAAGGTCGAAGATGGGAAGAATTCTGATGTCTGACTTCTTGATTTTTGCGCCGAGACCTGCGGGGATTGTTCTGGGAATATTCTCATAGAAACCGCCGCCTGTGATATGTGAAACACCCTTGACTTTAACTTCTTCAAAGAGAGCGAGCATGGGCTTTACATAAATCTTTGTGGGAGTGAGAAGTGTTTCGCCGACTGACTTGCCGCCGAGCTCTTCACGGGGTGACTTGATGTCTGCATTTTCAACATCGAAAACTTTTCTTACAAGTGAGAAACCGTTTGAATGAACACCGCTTGAGGGAAGAGCAATGATAACATCACCCTCTGCGATTGACTTTGTGTCAACAATCTTATCCTTGTCAACAACGCCTACAGAGAAGCCTGCGAGGTCATATTCATCGATGGGATAGAAACCGGGCATTTCTGCTGTTTCTCCGCCGATAAGTGATGCACCTGACTGAACACAGCCCTCAGCGACACCTGCAACGATGTCTGCGATTCTTTCGGGAACATTCTTTCCGCATGCAATGTAGTCAAGGAAAAGAAGGGGCTTTGCACCACAGCAGATAATATCGTTAACGCACATTGCAACGCAGTCAATACCGACTGTATCGTGCTTGTCCATAATGAATGCAAGCTTGAGCTTTGTGCCGACACCGTCTGTACCGCCGACAAGAACAGGCTTTGCGATGCCTTCAAGGTCAAGACTGAACAGACCGCCGAAGCCGCCGATATCGGAAACCTCATTACCTGTCATTGTTCTTGCGATGTGCTGTTTCATAAGTTCAACAGCCTTGTAGCCGGCAGTAATATCAACGCCCGCTTCTTTGTAGCTTTCACTGAAACTTTTCATTGTTTGTTCCTCCTGTATTGAGAATTCTGAATTTATTAACTATTTTTAAATGCGAAAATCGGGGCGAAGATACCCTCGTCCCAACTTCTCATAATTTACTTGTTATACTTTTCTTCAATTGCCTTGTTCTTTTCAAGAACTTTTGCACTGCCCTGTTTTCTTGCATCAGAAAGCTTTGCTTCAAGCTCCTTGTCTTCGATTGCGAGCATCTGGATTGCAAGAAGAGCCGCATTCGCAGCACCGTTGATAGCAACTGTTGCAACGGGCATACCTGTAGGCATCATAACAGTTGAAAGAAGTGCATCCATACCGTCAAGATATTTTGCCGCAACGGGAATACCGATAACGGGCAGAGTTGTATTAGCCGCAATTGCACCTGCAAGATGAGCTGCCATACCTGCTGCCGCAATTATAGCACCGAAACCGTTTGCACGGGCATTCTCTGAAAACTCTTTTGCTTCAAGAGGTGTTCTGTGTGCAGAGTAAACATGCACTTCAAAAGGCACACCGTACTCCTCAAGAGTGTTTATTGCTTTTTCAACAACAGGCAGATCTGAATCGCTGCCCATGATGACTGCTACTTTTTTCATAATTATGTTTCCTTTCAATTATTTCAAATCAGAATTTGTAGGGATAATGCACAATGCATAATGCATAATGCACAATTATATAATCCAAGCCCGCAGGGCTTCCGAAACAATTTGCCGAAGGCAAATTATATCACATTTGCGAAGCAAATATATCACATCCGTCGAAGACGGATATATCACATTTTCCGCAGGAAAATATATCACTCAGTAATTTATCG
>JAFUIY010000025.1 GCA_017473925.1 Clostridia bacterium
AGTAATTTATCGCTGAGCGATAAATTACTGAGTGATATATTTTCCTGCGGAAAATGTGATATATCCGTCTGTGACGGATGTGATATATTTGCTTCGCAAATGTGATATAATTTGCCTTCGGCAAATTGTTTCGGAAGCCCTGCGGGCTTGGATTTTACAATTGTGCATTATGCATTTTGCATTGTGCATTATCCCGATAAATTCTGATTTACGGAGTTTTAACATGAATACTTCAGAAAAATACAAGGACATAATCAATCTTCCTCATCACAAATCAAAGACACGCAAGCAGATGTCAATGATTGACCGTGCTGCTCAGTTCAGCCCCTTTGCGGCTCTTACGGGACATGAGGATGCCATAAACGAAACAGGGCGTATTGTACATGAAAAAACAGACCTTGACGAAAACGCAAAGTCTGTTCTCAATGAAAAATTGCAGATTATTTCAGATTATATTGATACTTCTCCCGTGATTTCCGTCACTTATTTTAAGCCTGACAGCCGTAAAAAGGGCGGTGCTTATGTGACTCATACGGGAAATGCCGTCAGGATTGATGTCAGCCGCCGTGTTGTGCTTTTCAGCGACATGTATGAAATCATAATTGACGATATTTCTGAAATTGAAGGTGATATATTGAATTCTTTTGAGTTCTGAATCAGAACATGAAATATTTTTCCCTTTGCTTCTTCATTCTTCCGCTGATGAAACGGAGTGTCTCTGCTGCATCCTCATCACCGCAGGCATAATCCTTCATAAGTCTGCCTTCCTCAAAGCAGAGCTCATCGTGAAGAGGGAAGAATTCACGGAGCAGGAAAGTGGCATATCTTACAAGTCTCATTTCACCGACGACACGGAGCTCTGTGCTGATAGAATCGACTGCAACGGAGTAAAAATCCTTTATTGAATAAACGATGCCCTCACGGGTGTTTTCGTGTGCAAAAACAATTGTTGATGCAATAAGTGCATTTCTGTTATGAACGGATGAATGGCTGTCCGTACTGCCTACAATGGGGTATTTTCTGCCCTTTGCACGGTCCTCGTAATATCTGATTGTCTGCCAGCCGTTCTGCTCAAAATAGTTTTCACCGCCGAGCACCTCAAATGCATCAAAGGGCTGTGTAGCCATCATATATTCTGTCAGGCTTTCGGGCACATGAAGAACATTCTGAAGCCAGTAGGGATGGGCAAAAATACCAAGACCGTCAGCCTTTTTTATCTGATTGAAAATCCATACGCATGAAGCATAAGTGAACTTTTCTATTCCGTCAGGTATATTGAGCGTATTTATCAGCTCGTTTACCTGTCTTTTATATTCATCGACAGAAATTACATCGGGGCATTCACCGTCAATGGAACGCAGGTCTTTGCCGTCCCCTACATCATCATGATGGTCACCGGGCATGAGTGCATTGACGGAATATTTTCCGCCGAAATTGACAATGTGAATGTCGTTGCCCTCAAGATGAACCTCTTCACCCGTAACAAGGTTGTATTCAATGGGTACATCCTTATAAGCGTTGATTGCTTCAAGTGAGGGATAATAGCTGTCATGGTCGGTTATGGCAAGGAAATCATAACCGTATTTCCTGTAGTTTGCGGCAACGATTGCAGGTGCCTGATTACCGTCTGAACGTGTTGTATGCATATGCAGGTCGCCACGGAAGGGATATCTGCCTATAAGGTCATCGAGAAGTGAATAGACCGACAGTCTTACAAGCTTTTTGCCGTTTTTCAGAATGTCTACAAAATGCTCCTGCTCGTCCTTATATGTATGTGTGAATCTCAGACAGCCGTCATCGCAGGGAGAAACATTGTACTCCTTAAGATTGTTTCTTTCGGGGTATCTTGTTGAATTTCCCTCGTTGATTGCTCTGACCTGAATTGTGTATTCACCTGAGAATGCGACATGAAGACCGAGAGGCTTTATTGTGACTTCAACAGGTGTGTCACATCTGAAAACCTTCGGAAATATATCATAATTCAGAAGCTCAAGCTTTATCATTTTATCACTTTCTTTCAAAGAATTTAATAATTGAATTTTATCACAGAAAAATGTTATTTTCAATATCATATTGTCATTTTCGTATTATTGTGATATACTGAGTCAGTAATATAATTAAAGGTGGAATCCTTATGAAGCACGAAAGAATTGAACTGAAAGACTATTTCGGATTTCTCGGTGAAGACGGCAGAAATCCTTATATTGATATTTACATGCCCTATAACATGGTTGAGATGAACAGACAGGATATTAAAAGACCCTGCATGATTGTCTGTCCAGGCGGAGGCTACGGAATGTGCTCGGAAAGGGAATCAGAGCCCATTGCTCTGCATCTTCTTCCCGAGGGCTTCAATGTGATTGTACTTAATTACTCTGTTGCGCCTCACCGTTTTCCCTCACAGCTCATAGAGGTTGCAGCAACTGTTGAGCTTGTTTATGCAAAGGCTCAGGAATGGAACTGCAACACTCAGCAGATTGCAATTATGGGCTTCTCTGCAGGCGGTCACCTTGCTGCTCATTATTCAACAATGTTTGATTGCAAGGAGGTAAGGGAAGTCTTCCCCGAAAGCAAGTGCGTGAATGCTTCTGTCCTTTGCTATCCCGTAATTTCTGCTGATTTCCACAAGACACATCAGGGCAGCTTCTTCAATCTTCTCGGCCATGCTCCCGATAAAGAGCAGGAAGAATATTTCTCCTGCGAAAAGCATGTAAGTCCTGCAACTCCTCCCGCTTTCATCTGGCATACGGCTGAAGACGGATGTGTGCCCGTTGCAAACAGTATCATCTATGCAAAAGCACTCACAGATAATAAAGTACCTGTTGAACTGCATATTTATCCCTTCGGCGGTCACGGTCTCGGCACAAGCGATAAGCACACCTGCGACAATGTTGACGAAATTATTGAATACAACAATATCTGGCTTGATTCACTGAAAAGATGGCTCAGACTTATCTTTAAGTAAAAAAATGACACCTACACTTTTGTGTCGGTGTCATTATGAATTTAAGGGGATCAATATGTTGTTTTGTTGGTAATAAATCAGAATTTGTCGGGATAATGCACAATGCAAAATGCATAATGCACAATTATATAATCCAAGCCCGTAGGGCTTCCGAAACAATTTGCCGAAGGCAAATTATATCACATTTGCGTAGCAAATATATCACATCCGTCACAGACGGATATATAACA